>JAYSTG010000604.1:0-7197 GCA_043719965.1 Saprospiraceae bacterium
TTTAGCGCTACCATGCCTGCTGAAGTGCGTCAAGTCTCCAAACGATTCATGACCACACCTACGGAGATTACGATAGGTAAGATGAACACAGCCAATGCATCCATTGATCATGAATATTTTATGGTGATGCATTCCAATCGGTATGAAGCGTTGAAGCGTTTGATTGATTATAATCCAGGCATGTATGGCATCGTATTCACTCGTACCAGATTAGATGCGCAGAATGTATCAGAAATGTTGGTTCGTGAAGGGTATGATATCGAAGCGTTACATGGCGATCTGAGTCAACCTCAGCGTGATAAGGTCATGGCAAAGTTCAGAGCAAAGCAGTTGCAACTCATCATAGCTACCGATGTGGCCGCAAGAGGGATCGATGTAAAAGGAATGACGCATGTCATTAATTTTGAATTACCAGATGATCCGGAAGTCTATACCCATAGAAGTGGAAGGACTGGTAGGGCAGGACTCAAAGGTATTTGTATGAGTATCGTTTCACCCAAAGAAAGGGGTCGCATCGAACAAATCGAACGTTTTGTAAAAGCCAAATTTCACAAATTTGACATCCCTTCAGGCAAAGAAGTTTGCCGTAAACAATTCTCGCATTTTATGGACAAAATGATGGCTGCAGATACGAGTCACGGCGATTATGAAACCTATCTTCCGGATCTACGAGAAAAATTTGAGCATATGTCCAAGGAGGAGATATTGAAAAAAATGATCTCTTTTGAGTTTAATCGATTTTTACAATACTATGAAAACTCTGCGGATCTAAATATCAAACGGGAAGATCGGTCTGTGCGATCCAATACAGATCGAAGAGCAGGATCATATGATCGAGGCCGATCTGAGGGAGGAGGACGATCTGAGCGAGATTCCTCTAGATCCTACAGCAATGGCACGCGTGGTAGCAGCAGAGAGAATGGCGGAGCAGGTGGAGGAAATTATAAACAACTTTTTATCAACCTGGGCCAAAAAGATGGATTTTACAAAGCCTCCTTCTTGCAGTTTATTCTGGATACCAGCAATCTTAAAAAGGAAGTACTAGGTCGTATCGATATGAAGACCATGAATAGTGTCTTTGAAATCGAAGCTCCTGCTGCATCCAAAATGATCAAGTCCTTAGATGGTAAAATGTATAAGGGGAGAAAGATCAAGATAAACGAAGACAGAATCTAGATAGAGCGGTTTAATTCAATAGTTCCGATACTGATCTAAAGGTGTACCCTTGATCGGATAAGTATTGAATAAGCGTAGGTAGTTCCCTATAAAATTTTTCTTTTCGATCTGGCCCTGCTCCGATATGCATTAATAGCAAAAACCCACGGAGACCTGTGGATTGGGATTGCTCAAATTTTATGATCGAATCATAGATGACAGTATTGGTCTTATAGTTTTTGTCCTTTAAAGTAGTATAATCAGTATGGCTTAACGTACCTGGCGTAAAATGGATAAGTTGTAGACCTTTACTCTCCGTCCATGCCGATATCGTATCATTATACCATTCGTAGGGAGGCAGGAAGTAGGTCGCCTTCAAAATATCTACTCCATTGGCTTGCATGGATATATAGTTTTGATGCAAATCTTTATGAAATAGCTCTTTTGTGATTAAGAGACTATCTCTATTTGACCAATCACAATATAAAAGATGTTGATCAGAGTGAGCGCCCAGGTAATGACCGTCTTTGATCAATCGATTTATACCAAGTTTAAATTTTTGGGTTCTATAAAACCTTCCGGTAAAGAAAAAGGATGCTTTGACCTTATGTTTCTTCAATGTTTTGCGAATAAATTGTAGGCCTTCTCCAAATTCGTCACCAGAAAATAGTAGAGCAATAGCATTCATTTGAATGTCGGCCCTTACAATAGCTCCTGACTCAAACAACAATGTTTTATGATATTGACAAAATATCGAATATGGAAGACATAGAAAAATGATCTGTAAAACGATAATTCTCAATTTTAATACTCTAAGATTTAAAAAATTATTGAATTTTGGATTCGAAAGCGATCCTCTCTTTTATGTACTTCATCACTTCATCAAAAGTAATGTCATGACTTTCTCTGACTTCATTGTTTTCCATATGCTTATGATGAGGAAAGGTAGTCAATTGAGGAAAATGAGGGGCATTATCCCATAATATGATCAACTCCCCATTTGATTTTTTCCAATGAAAAGAGTACTTCCTATGATCATGGTCTACATACTCTCTAATGTATATTTCAGAAGAATCAATAAAATCTATCCTTAGATCCATGTAATAAGCAGTTTCAGACTTTCTAAAATCGTGAATGGAATAAGACTTGATTAAGGATTTATCCTCAAGCCATTTGAAAATTTCCATGTCTGATATCTTCGATCTTATTCAATATTTCAGATAAAAATTTATCATAAGCGCCCCAAGTTATAGAATCATCCCAGGCTTCAAAATTTTCTATTGCTGTAGATTCAATTTTTTTTGAAAAGGTTTTATAATCTGACTTATATTTTTTTTCAAAAATTTGAATTTTGTTTTGAATAACTTGTTTTTGTGACAAGCAGTCTAATAATATCCAGTTTCCTACTTCCTGACGAGATAAAGTATACATTTGGCCTCTTTTAATTACAAAATTAATAGATTTCTTTCAGAGATGTTTAGCGTTGATTTTGTTAATCATTAATAACTTTCAATACCCAAGCTGTTTTACCAGGTAATTTTTTAGGCAGGGTAATTAAATAATCTCCATTGGATAGTTGAGTCCACGCCAGTGGTTTTTTCACGCCCAGCATATAAATATTAGATCCTGATTTGGGTGAGATATCTTTCAGTGTTGTTGTAGGGCCATCGATAAGATCCGTGATGACATAGGTATATCGATCGTCTTTACTCACCGTAAATTTGTAATGGTCACCTTCTTTATAGTTTTTACGGGTTCTGGTATTATAAATCGCTTCTCCGTTTATCTTCAACCATTTTCCCATATCTCCAAGTCGCTTGACGCTTTCTTCAGGGATGATACCTTCAGCTGTAGGACCTACATTGAGCAGATAGTTGCCACCTTTTGCAGACACATCGATTAGGTTAGCAATCAATTTTTCAGATGATTTCCAATTGTGATCATTTTTTTTATAACCCCAAGTATCATTCATGGTCATGCAAGATTCCCAATCATAATCTGAAGTACCTTCCAGGATTTCTTGTTCAGGAGTTCCGAAATCTCCTGCTGCATCGTCAGTCTCATTCATGCCTTGCATACCTTTTCGGCCTTTGCCCACTCGGTTATTGATGATGATAGTCGGTTTGATTTCTTTGATGAAATGATATAAATCCTTGCCTTGTTCTTCGGTCCACTCTGGTATCCATTCACCATCAAACCACATGACCGCAGGATCATATTTGGTGAGCAATTCTTTGATCTGAGGTTTTAAATAATTTTCCCGGTAACTATTCCAATCAGGGTTTTCCGTATTCTGATGGGTATAATTTTTCTTGGATTCTGCATCCGGATGATGCCAATCCATGATAGAATGGTAAAAGCACATCTTGATGCCTGCGGACTTACAAGCCTCTGTCAATTCTTTTAAGATATCTCTTTTGAATGGAGCGGCATCCAAGATATCATATTGACTCACTTTGGAATCCCACAGCGCAAATCCATCGTGATGTTTACTGGTGATGACGATATACTTTACGCCTGCCTTTTTAGCAATAGCCACCCATTTTTTTGCATCGAACTTTACGGGATTGAATCGTTTTACATATTCCTCATAATCTGGAATTGGGATATTGAGACTGTGCATGATCCACTCTCCGATTTCTTTGGATTCAACTCCATTGTGATTGCCGGCAGGGATGGCATAAGCTCCCCAATGGATGAACATTCCGAAACTCGCATCTCTCCACCATTCCATGCGTCGATCACGTTCTGCCTTGGATTCTTGCTGTTGAGCACTCGAAGGATACAGGGTTAAAAAAGCTACAAAAAGGGTAAATATTTTTTTCATAAAATAAGATTGAGCATTAAAGTTATTAATATAATGATGGAGAATCTTTTAATTGTAAACTACTTCAACCTCGCCGGTTATTATTGTTGCAACCGGACATTTAGGTAGTATGGATTTTAATCGGGTAATTTGATCTGCATCTAGAGGTCCTTCAAGATGGAGTGTTTCATGAATTCGATTCAATACTCCAGCCTCTGTTTTTACTTCCTCCAGGGATAGTTCCAATCGAATTTTTTCCACTGGCCATACTTTCCGTTTTGCATACATCCGGAGTGTAATAGTAGCACAGGTTCCGACCGCACTCAGCAGTAGCTCCCCAGGTGACGGTGCAGTATCGAGACCCTCATGATCTATCGGTTCATCCCCATACCAGGTATGCACTCCATTAGAACATAAACATCGGTACGGTTCATCAATAGATTCAATAGTTACGATTCTCGCCATGATTTTTATTTTTTACTTTTTTATTAACTCCTCTTTACGCGATTGCTCTTATTTTTTGCTTATAAAAATGGATTAAACTTCTTTTCATGTCCAATAGTAGTTTCAGGTCCATGTCCGGGATATACTTTTGTTTCCTCCGGCAATTTAAAAAGCTTTTCATGAATGTTTTTAATCAATAGTTGATGATTTCCTCCTGGAAGATCTGTCCGACCGATCGATTCATAAAATAATACATCCCCGGCAATCAATATCTTTTCTTCTTCAGCGTATAGACACATGCTGGCCGGAGAGTGTCCAGGGGACGAAATAAATCGCCAGGTAGCATGACCAGAGGTCAACAGCTCACCTTCTTCCATCAAATGATCTGCGGATGGTGAGGGCTCTGCGTATACACCATACATAGAAGCCATCTGAGGCATTTTAGATAATAGAGTTTCTTCACCCAATGGAATCCATAAGGGCACCTGGTAGTGATCCTTACAAAATTTATTACCCAGTACGTGATCGATATGACAATGGGTGTTAATGATATGAGTAGGTAGCAGGTTTTCTTTTTTAATAAAAGATTCCAACATTTTTTTTTCGTTGCCATCGTTGCATCCGGGGTCAATGATCAAAGCAGATTGACTATCATCATAGACGATATAGGTATTTTCGCTGAAGGTGTTAAAAGTAAATACTTTGATTTGAATCATGCAGCAGCAAAGTAATCTAATTTATTTCAATTGTGATAACGCGAACTTTATCGGAAATGGATTATCTAATAGGCTCCAAGATAAAAGCGGCGTCTTCACCGATATACCGTCCCTGACCACCTTGAACCTTCAGTATTGGCAGCTTAAAACTCAGCTTATTACCATCTGTAACCTCTACAATACTTTCATCGACAAAGGCTCCTCGCCAGGTATGATAGACTCTCACTTTGTACTTTGATATATAGGAGGCATGAGGCCGATAAGTATTTTTTAAGGTGAGCGAGATAGTTTCACCAGTTACATCATTTCCTGGATTAGCTACCCATCCATACACCATTTGATCAGAAGACATAGCATATGCATTTTTTCCTCCTGTGATGGTATCGATAGGAGTGATTTTAGTCAATTTGGAGAATGGTATCTCTTTGGTGAATCTTGATATACTACGAATTTGATTGGTAATGATATTATCATTGAGATAGCCACTATAGGCCCACCAAAATGGAGTCATAGCGGTGCCTTTGGCCAACGTTGCCCACAAAGCATTATGATACATAGCCTGATAGCCGGGTTGACTGGGCTCATAAAAAGTATGATCCCATCCGGTCTCTCCGATGATGGCAGGCTTCTCGTATGTATTCCACAGTTTGGCTATTTGATCAGCATAGTTTTTGTAACTAGTCTGTAAGGGGTGTTCATCTCCACTATCAATTTTACCATCCTTCAACATTTCAAATCCTTGGGCTTCGTATATTTCCCTCGAAGGAAGATCGAAAATCTGATAACCCTCGTGCCAATATTCGTTGATACCACCACTTCTGGTACCTGAGGTCAAATGTTGATAAGGATCATTTGTTTTAAAATAATCATGCACTTTTTTACCCCAAACAGCTGCTTGAAGACTATCGCCTGATACCCATCCATCGGTTCCATTGACTTCATCGATGACAAACCAAAGCATCATCGATTTACTATAGCTCCATCTTGCGATCATATACCGATACAATTGCTCTTGGTATTTCCAGGCTTCCTCATTTCTATAAAAATCTTTGGCCGATGTGATTTGTTTATAAGGATTCGTATTCCATCTTTTATTTCCGCCTGGCCATACCGTTTCAGATAAAAAAGCATGAAACCAAATATTGAGACTAAGTTGCATGTCACGCTCTTCGAGTAATTGCAATATCTCATCGAGTCGTCCACACATGCTTTGATCATATCTGCCCAGGCCGCTTGCATGGGTCTCAAGTGGAGTAATGAAAGTACTGATAAAGTTTACTCCGAGCTGTTTCAGCTCATCTAAAGTAGCAGGTTTGATATTGCCTTGATTATAGGCCGCATAGCCATCGTTGTACCATAGGCCGACACCAAAGTATGGATCACCATTGGCATATTGAAGGAATCGTTTGTTGTTTGCGATTCGTATAGGCCCTTTATTATTGGAGGTCAACACTACAAAACTATTCTTAATACTATCATGCACCCCATGTTTATCCTGGATAAATAACTGATAATGCCATGTTCCGGTTTCATTGGGTGAAAACCGGATTTGCCATAGTGCTGTCCAACTGTTGTAGTTATAAAAACCATTGATATTCCATTTTTTTCCTGAAGGAGATGTGATGGCTGCTTTCAAATTTATTTCGCTGGGATCGAATGGATTGGAATAATCGGCTTTGAAATCCATATTGAGCTGCCATTTTTCATATAGAGTCACAGTATCTTTAGTGGCTCGGATAAATAGAACTTGAGGGATTTGAGCAAATGAGAAACTTATGCTCACCAAAATGAAAACCAATATCGTCGCGGTTCGAAAGATCAACCAACGCTTAAAGTTTGACATTGGTTTCCTCAGATGACTTACAGATGTATCGTACAATCGCTCCATCCGGTTTATAAATTTATGGTTCATAAGCAAATTTTGTGAGTTTTAAGCTGAAAGGATAGGCAATTTTTGCAAATACGCACTTCAAAATGGTAAATCCTTTATCCTGTCCAGCGCCTTATTACTTCATCTAACCCCTAGTTTAATGCTATTTTTTCTATAATCTAAATTCTTTAAACCACTACGAAAAG
>JAYSTG010000605.1:0-2704 GCA_043719965.1 Saprospiraceae bacterium
TCATTCATAAAAGTCCAGAAAGCATGTACATCCTCTTCTATTTGCCGAATCACCAGATAACTTCCATTTCGGCCTAAATCTTTCTCTCCTGAGCCACCATTATCGGAAGACAATAGATTCATATCTCCTTGCTCTTCGATTAACAACGGCGTATCCGGAAACACCTTGTACTCATTTTTATACCCCATAAGGAACTCGCCTGGCATCACATTATCATTAGGAGGTCCCACTCTGCCACTTCCCACAATATAAGGTTGAGAGATTCCATCTCGAAATCCAAAATGTTCTTTATTCATAGGCAAAGTCTGTCCGTCGAGGAAAATAATTTCTGATAAGCCTTGAATTAAATAAATTTCTGACAACGTATTATAATATTCTAAACACAAATCTTTACTCCTTCCAAAAATCATCAATAAAATATGTTCGTTTCCGTGGTTCTGGCTTCCCCACCTCCACAGATTCGGTGAGCTGCTATCCAGATCTCCCAAGAGTCTCTGTCGATAAGGATCCTGCATACCCTCTCTGAACGGCATGGAAAATGTATCCATATTATTATCAGACAAACCCAATTTTTTCAAACCAGTTACAGTAAAAGCAATATTAAGATGTTGATCTGGGAGCGTTTTTTTGTCTTGGACTAAGGTGGCTACAGTCAATGAATCACTGATATCATTGATCCATTTTTTTGCTGTAGCAGCATCTTCAATTTTTAATAACACGAATCTGGAATAGGACATATGAGCATATCCACGAATGATATAACCTTGTATGTCATCGAGTTCTAATGTTTGCATAAGAATGAATTTTAAAATAAATGATCATCATATCAACCTTAAGAATTGTTGAGCTTCGGCTTCATTCAGATCCTTTGAAAGCAAGTATCTGATTTGAGAACTGATATTTATATTTTTAATGGAAAGCTCAGGATAAGCGCTAAACCATACTTGAGTAGGAATTTGAGAATTTCTACTCCATGCTAAAAAATGTTCTTCATCATATGCACCTCCTGTCATTAAAAAATTAGTTTTAGGAAACACTTTGGTATTGGAAAAAATTCCTGTCAGCCCCCATCCGCTTTGGTCTATGAAATCTCCAAGGTACTCCTGCCAACTTCCATCAAAATTGCTAAAAAACAATACTCTTTTATTATCGTCAAAAAGTGACCATTGAGCAAAATGAATCGTTGGTATTCCTAATAATTTTCCTTTGACAAACTGATATTGAATCAACCCTCTCGCAAGTGCCATCATAGCTTTAAACGTAATCCGCCTGACCGCGCCGCTCTTCATTTCTACTAACTGCGAAAATTGATTTTGGAGGTGTATATCTTCTACTTCCTGAAGTTTTTTTATTTGTTCAGCATTCAATTGGCTCCTGCGAAGTGTAAAGTTTTGATCATGGATTTCATAACCAAAATGAACAATCAAAATCCAAGGGATTAAGACAGGCAGCAATATCAATATCACCAATCCCAAGCATAATAGGCCAAGCCAATTTATCTTGGGCAACTTGATTATAGCTTTTGCCCATGCAAACTCAGGGTTAGAAAACACATGTTCTTGCGCGGCTCGATATACGCTTATTGCCTCATGTTGTTTCCACTCTTTTCCATTCAGAAATGCTCTGATATAATATCGGAGTTTGTTTTCCTGAAGGATTTGTTTTACTGTCCGAATGGGAGCGCCTATATAAGCAGCGGATGCCTTTACATCATACCTTCTCAAGTAATCTATTCTGGAATCAAGTGATCTATGTTCCAATGGAGTATATAACTCACAATGTTCATATATCTTGTCGATTACTTCGGGCATTTTGTTGCATAGGGCTTGAAGTAACTGATCTTTGGTGCCATCATAATTGATATTAAAGACGAGTGAAGGTCGTTGATTGACAAGCAGCCTAAAATCCTGCAACACTACCCATCTTGCATAGTGGATAGTTTCTATCCCATGGAATAAAGCAGGATCATTATGATCCACCCGCAAGCCTAACTCTGATAATAAATCAAGCAGCTCATGTTGCTTATCAGCTAAGACAGGTGTAATGATAGTCAATGGGATTTGCTTCATGACTGACTATTGGTTTAAGAGGTTTAAGCCGAAGATAAGGATTTACTTTAGTATATTAAAATGATTCTTGTCGAAATCATTCCATTTAAACCCATAAAATTTAAAGCGATAGCGAAGCCTTATTTTTTCAACTCCTTAAGATACACTATCAATCTATTCAAGGCCATTTGATATCCATCCAAGCCATGACCCACGATACTATCTATACAGCAGGGTTTGACATAGGATTGATGTCTAAAGGATTCCCTTTTATAAATATCGGAAATATGTACTTCGATACAGGGCAATTTGATGGCAGCTAGGCAATCTCCTATTGCAATAGAAGTATGTGTATAAGCGGCTGGGTTAAACACTAAACCATCAGATTGGCCAAATCCTATCTGCTGCAGATGATCGATGATGGCGCCTTCATGGTTAGATTGAAAATAATGCAAGTCAATATCCGGAAAAGACAATTTCAATGTTTCAAAATATTGGTCGAAGGTTATATATCCATAGATCTCCGGCTCTCGTTTACCAAGCAGATTGAGATTGGGGCCGTTGATGATCCAGATTTTCATAAATAAGTCATTAGTCGTAAGTCATTAGTCGTAAGTCATTAGTCGTAAGTCATTAGTCGTAAGTCATTAGTCGTA
>JAYSTG010000606.1:0-2695 GCA_043719965.1 Saprospiraceae bacterium
GATAATCTTGGATTGCAGACTTATTCAGTAGTGCGGGTCTTTGACTGGATTTCCAAAGTGATGATGGATTTCTTAAATAGAAGAGCGTTTGAAAATATAGACTTTGACACGATAGGAAAAATCAAAAAACAAATCACAGATTTTCTCAATAGTATTAGAGGTACCGGAAAGGTAATAGAAGATTTCAGCATTACTAAATTCAAGCAAGACCCTACTAAAAAGGATAGGATACTATTGGACATTGTTTTAAAACCATTTTTTCCTGCCAGGTCATTTACTTTAAGCCTGGATGGCACGAAGGGAGACGATAATAGTATTGATTGGAACTCAAATGTATCGAAATAACAAAAATAAATTTATTTAATTCACCAAAACAATAAAAACAAATAATTATGGCACAAGAATGTAAACTCATAATTGAAGGCAAAACATGGAATGTACTACACTGCTCATGGGAATTGTCCCAGGATTTTAATCAATCTACCGGTAAAATCCAATCCAAAGTAAAAGGTGGGCAAATCAGTATTGTAGTACCATCAGGCGAAAATATTTCATTAAGCAATTTTGTATGGCAGTACATGATCGATCCCTATAAAAAATGTAATGGATCGGTCCAGTTTACGAAGTCAGATGAGGACGCTATTTTTAAAGAGCTTAAATTTACAGATGCATATATGATCAATATGACCGAATCCTATGATGATGGAGGAGGCATGAATCAACGATTTTTACTTACTTGTAAGGAACTCTCTATTGATGGCGCCACATTTAAAAATGATTGGGAAAAATAGTTAAGTCTATTATAGAAAAACGGCACGGTGATGATAATATCTTCATTAAATTAATTATTGAAAGTAATAGTGAAAAATTGGAATATAATGTTTCCAATTTTCACATCATAAATCAGATTTATGGGAATCAGCTTTACCAGCTTGAGTTTTATGATAAAGACCTTAAGGATGATTTAATTAATAAAATTGATTCATGATTGATAAAACTGTGGAATTATAATTTTACAATGGTGATCTTTTTAAGTTTAGCCAACCGTGTACTTTAAAGGACTCAGAAATACAGGACAACTCGAAAATGAAAACGGACTATGATTCTTTGGCAAAACTCAAAAATGAAATATCGGAATTTTTGAATTCTAAACATGGGTTTGGTAATTATATACAAGAGTGTTCCATTCCACGGTTTGAACTCAGAAATGATGATCAAGTGATTCACCTGGAGAATATGATCTCACCACACCGCGATCAAAGAGCGTTTTTAGTAAAAGTAATAGGATAAAAAAATACTGTATGCCTGAATCGAATAATAAACTAATTGTTAAGCTTTCTGTCCGCTTGTCCGGTAGCAATAAAAAGGACTACGCGGTCTCCAGTATGTATTTAAATCAGTCCATCGGTACACATCATCATTTCAATATAGAGCTCAGGGGCGAAGAATTGGATGAAACCATCACAAAGGAATTGAAAACACAATTAGGAAAATCAGTGGAAATAAAATTCATCCAGGGTGATTCAGATAAGGTGAAATTTAAAGGAATTATCACGGGTATCAATCTCTCCAATGATAGTGATGATCACAAAACCATGACACTTACTGGCAACAGTGATACGATCCGCATGGATGATGGTAAAAACTCGAAATGTTTTAAAGATATTACTTTCAAAACAATCATAGATTCTTTTAAAGCGAAGTATTCCAATGTTAAATTCAACACCAAAGATTCCGACTCCTTTCCTGATATTACCTTACCTATTTTCATACAGTATAAAGAGTCAAATTTTAATACTTTATTGCGTATTGCTGAGCTTTCCGGTAGATGGGCATATTATAATGAAGACACCTTTGTAATTGGTAAATCACCGGATAGTAAGGAAACTAAAAACATTGTCATTGGCCACACTGGAGGACACTATCAAATAGAGGCAAATTTGATACCATCCAATTTGGAATATAAGACTTACAATTACAAAGTCGACAAGGTATATGCTGTAAAAACAAAAGCCAAAAACAAAAGCAATGAATTAGTAGATACTGTAGTGGCTGCATCCAATGAACTATTTCAATCCAATACAGTATCCCCATCTATAGAGTATCATAGTACCGAGCAAGACTTTAAGAATTATGGCGAAACGATGCAAAATACGTATATCAGTGGAAGTGTCAGGGTATCCGGTTCCAGCACAGATCCATCGCTAGGTTTAGGTGATAACATTTCATTGATCGAAAATCAAGATGGTAAGCAAAAATCAATCGGCCAATTTATTGTAATCCAGATCTCACATAATTCTAATGTATCCGGATATTACCAAAATCAATTCGAGGCCATCCCGAAAGAGGTAAAATCCCCGCCTTTAAATCCTAACATTGTTTATCCCAAAGGAGAGGAGCAGACAGCAACAGTGATAGAAAATGAAGATCCTGAAAAACTGGGGCGGGTAAAAGTAAAATTTATATGGCAGGATGATGAGAATGATGCCAATTGGATTAGAGTCCTAAGTCCTATGGGTGGCAAAGACCATGGATTATATTATATACCAGAAAAAAATGACCAGGTACTCATTGGTTTTGAATTTGACAATCCCAATCGACCTTATGTCAAAGGCACTTTTTATAATTCAAACCAGAACACCAATCAATTATTAGAAAGGTTTAATAATCTCGTTCAAAGTCAGGCAGAGGGAAG
>JAYSTG010000607.1:0-2690 GCA_043719965.1 Saprospiraceae bacterium
CCAAGGATCAGATGACATAATGCTGTCCATCGTTTCGTCAAGCTATAACCAAGTATGGTAATCAAAGCTATAGGTGAAAGGTAGAAACAAATGGGATTAATAAAATATGTTGTTCCAATAAATGCACAACAACTTATCATCACAAACCAAAGTGCACTTTGCTTAGATATGATACCTGCAGGGATCTCTCTCGTAGCGGTCCTGGGATTAAGACGATCAAATCGTTCGTCGGCCCATCGATTAAATGCCATAGCTGCACTGCGCGCAAAAATCATACAAAGCATAATCTTGAAGAAGAGTATGAATGTCAGTGGATGCCCATCTTTATATCCCAATACTATACCTATGATGGCAAATGGGAGAGCAAAAATGGTATGCCCGAATTTGATCAAAGAAAGATACGACTTCATGCGATGACAAAAATAGATCTTTGTTTTGGGCTAGCCTAAAAACACAAAAGCCAACCCTGAGAGAGCCGGCCTTCTGTTTTGAAGTCGGGCATCCTAAGATGCCCGATTTTCGAATATTTTCTAATTTAAATTAGTGAGCACCTGAAGGAGCACCTGCAGCTGCATCTTTTACTTTGATATCAGATACGATACGAATAAAAGATTGCGGAGGATTTGTATTTGCGGTTACCGTGACTTGTTTAGTCTGAGCACCCGATTTCCCTGCACTATTAAATTCTACTACTAATTCACCTGTTTCACCGGGAGCGATAGGCTCGTTTGGTTTTTTTGGTACGGTACATCCGCATGTTGCTTTAGCATCAGTGATAATCAAAGGCTCTGAACCAGTATTTTTGAATTTAAAGGTATGAGATACAACTTCACCCTGCTCAATAGTACCAAAATTGTATTCTTCTTCCATAAACTGCATGGTAGTGGTGGGGCCTGAAGGTACAGTAGCGGCGACAGCATTAGGATCAGCGGCAACAGCGGCTGGATCAGTAGTAGCAAGAGTAGTACCTTCGATAGCTGCGCGAGCTTCGTCACGCACAGTGCTATTTTCATTTTTGCAGGCAGCTAATAAACCGAAACCTACAACCGATAAGAAAAATAATTTTTTCATGTAGTGTTTTTTTTAAAAGATTGATGTTTTATGAATTGGGTTAATAAATTCTACACAAAAGTAAAATGGATACATTACAAAGACCAATTATATATAGCCAATAATTTGTTAATAATAATTAATAAATGCGAAACCTGAGTCAATGCCATCATTTATATTATCAAACCGACATAGCCCGACTTAAAAAATCAGACCAGGGTCTTCCAAATTTATGATGTTTCATGATAAAAGGCACTAGTCCTTCTCCAAGTATAATTTTATTATCTTTATAGGTTGCATTAAAATAATATTGTTTATTTAAAAGTAATGGTTCAGTTTTCGAAGCTTGTTTGAACTCTGGAGCTAACACTTTATTTTGATCACCTTTGATGGACTTAAAAAATGTAATAAAATTTTTGTCGGAATTTAACCTCTTTACCTGGGTGGGATGATTCAAAATAGCAGTCCGTATACGACTTAACTGATCTTTATCAGGCATATATACTCCACCGTAAATACCAAGATTTCCTTCTGATAGCTCGATATATAAGCCTGGATCTGACATGTTTTTTCGGCCCCCATGCACAATGGCCGCCGAAACGGCAGTCTTATAGGGTGTTTTGTCATTACTAAATCGAATATCCCTATTGATTCTAAAGATTGCATCCTGTATTTCACAATAGAAACCTGGATGTAATTTTTGCATTTCGAGGATAATATCGCCGACCAATCGCTCGAAAGGCTTTTTTACTTCATTTTCGTATATCGATTTGTTTTTATCAAACCATTCTTTATTGTTATTCTTTTTAAGACCTTTGAAGTACTTGATAAATCCAGGATTGAAATAAGCCATATCTTAATTATTTTTAAAGCTCTAAATTAACCACTTCATATGAAACTTATAATTTCGCTTGCCTTGTTTTCGTTTTTATTCATCTTCGCTTGCAAAAACAATACTAATATGAATGCATCCGGCGCGAATGCCGTCATACCCGTCTTGTATCCAAAGACGACCTCGGATTCGACTACGAACGACTATCATGGTAATACGATAGCCGACCCCTACCGTTGGTTAGAACAAGATACTTCAAGTAACACGGAAACCTGGGTCAAAAGTCAAAATGCTGCGACCCAGGAATACTTTTCAAAAATCCCTTACCGAAATGAAATCAAAAAACGCTATGAAGCACTTTATAATTATACCAAACTCTCATCCCCCCGGAAAATAGGTGACTATTACTTCTACTACAAAAATGATGGTCTTCAAAATCAAGCGGTCATCTACTTCCAAAAAGGAAAAAATGGGTCACCGGAAACTTTTATCGACCCGAATAAACTTTCATCTAAAGGTACCGCAGCTATCAATCTTTTGGGAGCTTCTCTAGATGATAAATATATAGCCTATGCACGACAAGATGCAGGGTCTGATTGGCAGGAGATTCATGTGCGTGAGATTGCCACCAATCACGAACTCCCCGAAGTCATCAAGTGGGTAAAGTTTAGCGGTGCGAGTTGGGATGATTATGGCTTTTACTACAGCCGATATCCAGAACCTAAGCCTGGTATGGAGCTCTCCGATGCCAATCAATTTCATTCCGTATATTATCACAAGCTTGGTCATACACAAGCTCAGGATGCCA
>JAYSTG010000608.1:0-7106 GCA_043719965.1 Saprospiraceae bacterium
GCACGGTCCCTACCTAGATTCTAAATATTTTCTAAATTAAATTATGTTTAGAAATTACATCGATTCATCTCAAACCCACTAAATATGGCGAAGAACCGACTTTTTCAGGCTAAAGGATAATTATAGGTGCAAACTATCTCAGGGCAGCTACGATGACGCGAAGGCTAAAAAGATGCTTGAGATTGGATCGTTTAAAATTTATACGCTAAGCTAGAAATTACTATTGAGATCATCACTCAGATTTGAAATAAAATCATGTATTGCATATAACGGAATGATTTTAATAAGAGGCATGTCAGAATAATTTTCCAAAGAACACCTGACTCCAAATTTTGCATTTTTTTCTTTCAAAAATAAATACATACTTTGCATGGATCCCTTCTTACCTGCTTTTACTTCAATTGGAATTATTTCATTACCCTGTTGTATTAGAAAGTCTACTTCAGCTTGGCTGTTTTTGTTTTCACGCTGCCAAAAAAACAAATCATGAGATACTGCTCCTTTAAATGATTTCAATATCTCCAATCCTACAAATTGCTCTGCTATATTTCCTTTATTGATCACTTCAAATTTTTTATCCATCAGCAAATCAGCAATATTCAATCCTGCTAGTCTTTGCAAAAGTCCAGTATCCAACAAAAGCATTTTTCTAAATTTTGAATTTACCTCTGCTCCTATTGGAATTCCATTTGCTGAAGTATGCGTAACAGGTATTACCCACCCAGAAAGAATCAACAGTTCGAGGGCTTCTTTAATTTGTTTGTGATTTGATTCAGAGTCAACTTGATTATATACAAATTTGTTGCCTGATTGAAGTACCACCGAATTAAAGACTTCCATAATTCTGAGAGAGGGCACTTTTTTTTTATACTTGCCAAAATCTGTTTTCAAATTAATAATTATATTATCTTGAATGGCAAGACATGTTTTTAAGTTTCTTGTTTGTGCGTAGGATGACACCACACCAGGCATGCCTCCAATGATAAAGTATCGTTTTAATAAATCATTCAATTCATTATGAATGGCTTCGTTTAGTGGATTCAAAGCACTAGCGGTTTTTCTGAATTCGAGCAATTTATTTAATTTCATTGCCTTCAGAAATTCGTCAAATGAAAGTGGATACATATACAAATTGGCTATTCTTCCAACTCCAAATGATGGCAATTCATGGAGGGCAAACTCAAGTAATGATCCTGTTGAAATTACATGAAGATCGGGTAGTTTTTCATAAAAGTACCTCAATGATGATATTGCTAAAGTACTTGCCTGAATCTCATCAAAAAACAACAAAGTTTTGCCGGGTATGATGGGTGTATCATACAGAGCTGTGAGTTCTTCACTTATCCGCTTTATATCGAAGTCCTTATTAAAAATCGTATGTGACTTTCGCTCATCTTCAAGATTCAATTCTAAAAAGTGGTCAAATTTTTTTGCAAGATTTCTGATAGATGTAGTCTTTCCTACTTGCCTGGCACCTCTTATTAATAGTGGCATTCTGGTCGATGTTCTTGCCCATTCTTCAAGTTCTTTATCAATATTTCTCTCTATGTAAATCAAAATATTTCCATATTTCCAAACCAATATATGATCATATTTCCATTTTTCCAAATCATTTTAATTATTAAATTTCCATTTATACAAGGCAATAAATGATTTTTTAAATTTATTAGAGGCAATTAATTATAAATTAACCTTCAAATATATGAATGTGAGGCATTTACACATTTACTAAAACCATTGATAAAACCCTTCCCAAGCTAAAGTATAATTTAGCAAACTCAGTTGCAAATGAGGCTCTGTATTTAATAAATTGTTGGATCATTGAGATAGCCTTTCAAGTAATAATTTATAAACATAGGCTGCTAAACCAGATTGCTCAAAAGTCCTCAAGCAAAATGCTATGAGGTAACCTTGCCACAAGAAAAGCGAGGTTACCTTTCGCCTTCGGCTGCCTTTGGCTTACGAATAATTTAAGGAAATGCAGTTGATATATCATATCGAATACACATCATGAGAACTTTATGGCATGTCTTTTATTTATTTATATCCTTGAAATAATGTCTATTTCAGCCAAGCATGATTTTTTAGACTCCAGAGGAGTCTGGCTTCATTAAACCCAAATGCATAAAAATAACTATAGACTCCAGAGGAGTCTGACTTTTAGCCGTTGATAACAAGTGATAAGACCAGAGGTGTAACTCCTTTAGAACAAAAAGCTGTGAGGTAACCTCACCAGAAAAAAGAACGGTTATCTTTCGCCAACGGACATTGTGATAATCATTCTACTATTGGTTTTTTTTCAAACAAAGGCTTACAAACCAACGAACGCCTCAAAATTTTCTCTATGGATGACCTGATAGGTATGATTAGGATAAGATAAAGCAAAAGATTTGGGTATCGATTTTCCTTTCTCAGGATTCCACTTAAATTCATAGCAGGATAATTTTCCATCTTTTTCTTCGATATAATCTATCTCCGCTTGATCCGTGGTTCGCCAGAAGTAACTGGAGGAATACACCTCGTGATATTCTTTAAATTTTAAACGTTCAGAGATTAAAAAGTTCTCCCACAGTGCCCCAATATCGTTTCGCAGGTCCAAGGATTGGAAATTTGAAATCAATGCATTTCGTACTCCATTGTCATAAAAATAAATTTTCCGACCTTTTTTTATTTCGTTTCTTAGGTTCCTCGAGTAGGCAGGTAACCTGAATACAATAAAGCATTGTTCCAATAGCATGATATACTTCTCTATCGTTTCATTGTCCAGGTTTATTAATTTGCCGAGTTGTGTATAAGTAACTTCATGACCTACCTGATAGGCCAGACAACGGAGTAAATCATATAATTTTTCCGACCGCTTAATTCCTTGCCATAACAAGATGTCTTTGTACAAGTATTCTTGAGTTAATTCGCGTAAAATTTTTTGATGCAAACCTTTTTGATCTGTTACCACTTCTGGATAATAACCAAATATCAACCGCTCAGATAATAGTTGTTTTTCTTTTAACCAACCATGATCTTCGACCATTTCCGCATAACTCAAAGGAAACATTTTAAAATCCCATTTCCTGCCAGTAAGCATTTCTTGGATACTGTTGGTCAAATGAAAAGCAGAAGATCCAGTCAAAACTAGTTTAATCTGTGGCAGTCCATCAGTAATTAATTTCAATTTAATCCCAATATTAGGTATTCGCTGAGCTTCGTCCAAGAGGATCATTTTATGTTCACCAAAAGCTTTTCGAAAGGATTCAATATTGCCGGTTTCAAAGAGCAATTGAATTTCCTTTTCATCTCCATTGAGTAATAATGAATTTGGGTAATCATTTATTAACTGTTTCAATAAAGTAGTCTTACCTACTCTTCGAGGTCCTAAGATTACTATAGCTCGATGATCTTGTAGATATTTTGAGATTGTAGGATATAATCGTCTTAAGATCAATTTTTTCTGATTTTAGCGGTTACGATCGCTAAAATACGCCTATTTTGTCGATTTAAATCGCTAAAATAGGCGTATTTTTGTAATGCCTTATAATTAAGTAATTCCATCCGGCTCGCCTACCGCTTTATCATCATGACCCTATACAGCGTCTTATTCACACTAGTAGGATAGATATCACTGGAAGTAGGCCGACTCGATCGTATGCCACCGTAGAGATACCCGACAGTAGAAGAATCTCTTGGGATTTTGGAAGCGTCTATCGTCAAGTCATCAAATCGAATGGCATAGATAGGTATGAAAAAAGCATCAGCTCCGATAAAATCAGGCATTTCAGGATCAGTCAAAGGATTTTGAACATATTGACTCACTTTGCCATTGACACACCGCATTTGTGTAATCGCTTTTACAAAAGGGAGTGGATTGCCATCATCTCCATTGGGATCCCAGATACCTTTCTTTTTATCAAAAAAACTTTCCCCGATACCCCCTAAGAGTACAGTGACATGGGTATTGCTATTGGTATCGAATACGGTCATTTTAGCGCAATCATATTGATTGGTGATCTGAGTAAGTGTATCTACTTTATAAGTGATTTTACCATTATTGGGATAGATATAGACAGGATGTAGGAAGCCTTTGTTATTTCTATTAAATACACCGCCATAAGCTGCAAAAAAATCTCCATTGTTTTGCTTTACTCTGACTACATTCAGATCCCTGCGATGAAACAAAGTATCCCGCACACTGGAAGTATCGGTCAATCTTCCATTAATGATTCTAAATATGCGTACACTTTCTGTATATTTTCCACTCACCGATACGGAATAAGGCTGATCATAGACTTGACCATACATCAGGTAATACCAGCCCTTGTATTTTTGGAGTTCGCCGCCAGTCACTTTAAAAAAAGGTGATCGAAGGCGATATAAGATGGCTTTTCGAATATCTGTTTTATTCATCACAGCTTGAATCATAGATGGTACGTGGATAGCTATACATTGATCTGAAGTAAAATTATTCTGGATATCATTCATTTGTCGTCTACAATATCCTCCCATCAAATACAAGGTATCCCCGTCCTGATAATATTGAAGATTGGTCCCTGTCAGTGGGATTAATTCCGGATCGGTAGGTAGAGGTACACTTACACTTTTCCAGGTATTGATATCAACTACATAGATATTGGTATTAGCGCCACGAGTACTAAAAGTCGTGTCGGTTGCTATCAGTCCATGAAAACCAGTCGTCCTTCCTGCTAGAAACAAAAGTTTGCTGTCGGAATACCCGCGTACCCCAGCTTGCAATCCTGGGATGATTGGCTGAGGATCCATGGCCGATACTGCGATTTTAAATGAGGTCCTGATTGGTGGATTGATTTCACTGCTGATCACCGCAGACGATGTCGGTTCACTGTTTTTGCATCCTGCCAAACTCAGGATGAGTACAGGAATTAATAGGTAGATTGATTTCATGGCTTATGCTTTGTTTAGTAATTGATCCGCCCAGGCTTTTAAAAGTTTACGTTGACTTTCGCTGATTTCACGAGAGCGCGGCATATAGATGATATTGTTCCAAAATTTAGGATCAGTACGTTGTAATACGGCGCCGGCCATAGTACCATTATTCCATTCTGTTTCGACGAATGGATGTTTTAAAGCCATGATCGGATAGACTACATCATACAGTTTAAAGATTTCGTTGTAGATCACGCCGAAATCAGGTGGAGCGTAGTTGGGGTTAGAGGGATTGAGATATCGATCATAATCCTTCTGCGGATACACTCGCATACAGATGAAGCTACCGGTATCCATGACCGTGTAATTGTTGCTACTATTGGTATAGGATGGTGCGACATCTCCTGGATACAAACCTTTATAGATAAAATAATATACTGCATTGTTACTGGCATTGAAAGGAAGATCCATAAAATCCAGTTTATATCCATCGGCTGTTTGCACCCACTCGATATGACTGGGTGGACCTACTGGATCATTAGCAGCTTCTGGTATAATATATTGTGCTATGCCAATGTTTATCGGTGTAGAGATGGGTACACCACGTTGTAGGATTCTGAGGATGATAGGCTCTCGATTATTACTATAGACCATAAATCCATCACTGGCATCATCTCCCTGATTGGTGTAAGGTCCTTTTTGATCCGTAGCAATATAATAGGTAGATTCTTGTAAAGCTAGAGTCGAAGTATTGGTCAGATAGACATTGATAAGGTTCTGACTGAGGGCTTGGATTACATTGGAATCCGTGATGACAAAATCAAAAATATTACCACGGCTATACATGGAAGACATGGGATTAACACCTGGATTCAATGCAATGCTTGCAAACTGAGTGGAGCCGGCATAAAACAAAAGATTGCCGAGATTAGCTGTTTCAAAACTGGCATCTCCCCTGTGTGCAGGAGGATTGGCAAAAGTAAATGCTGGTGTCATCAGCTCCGGCCAGGTCACCCCAAAGTCTATTGAATATAATGCTTTGTTTGTCGCTAGATTTTTGACACTGCAGATAGTAGGCGTCATTTGTATGGGCGCATTAAGCGCAGTATTAGTATAGATGGGTTTGGCATTAAGAGAAATTAAATTACGACCTAGATTGCCGGAGATCAAATCACCATCATACCAGGGGGCTATAGTGATGGAAGTGGTGCATTGAGCAGGGTTAGCTGAGGTATTGTTATTTGCATAAATGGTTTGATCATATCGATTTTCAAATACTTCTTGTATTGTAAACGAAACAAACAATCCCTTCAAGGGTCTGCCATCATATGCTTTATTGTTTTGAATAAACTGCACCAATGGACTAGAGCTACCATTTTCGATTTCTGCCAAGGGGATGGCTGAACAAAAGCGAGCAGCGCCTGACATCGCGGGCATCCAATTGTACACTTTCCAGGTACTATATAATCCTGCCGAAAATTTAAATGGCTTACCCTGCAATACCACAGATCCGGAATTGGATGTGTTGTACACATTTACACGACTGCAAAAAATATTAGCGTAACAAGATTGATTGGATACCGTCTCTACCATCAAAGCTGTTGTGATTTTAGAATCAGGACTGGTATCCAGGTCAAAAGCAGTTTGAAGTATAGTATTGATGTCAGGAGTATTGTTGGTGTTAGGTGCATAGGTATTGACTTTAGTCCCATCAAAAATTTGAACCCCGCTGGCTTTAGTTTGATAGATTGATACGCCCATATCGCCATACATGTTCCAGTAGCCAGGACATTTGCCTATAAAAGGTAGTCCGGCATTTACATCATTGGTATCATTAGCCGCTGCCGTATAGTATGGACCATATGCTGCATCCAGTCTAGTAAGGTCATTGACCACTATGGGGGTCATACACCATTGCCTCAGGATAGGGATGGTATTGATGGGTTCGATTTCGATATAAAAGTATCTATTGACTTCATCAAAATAAATCGTTGGATGGATCGAGGGAGTCACAGCCTCAATGAGCGCTTTGGATGAAAAATACAGACGGGGAGGTATGAAAGCGCTGGTGGTTGTAGCTGCATACATCGTCAGCGGGAAGTATACCGCATTATTTATCGTCGGTACATTGACATCCAATAGACCAGAATAATGGATACGCGGAAAATCAAACAGACTCATACCTTGATTTTTATTGGGATTTAAATAAATTA
>JAYSTG010000609.1:0-7106 GCA_043719965.1 Saprospiraceae bacterium
TTAAGTCAATGCGCAAAAGTTCGACACCCTACGGGGTCGTAAATCTTTTTATTGATTCTTTTTAATATAGTTTGACCGCTCTGCGGTCGGGGAATAATAGCCCTCAAATTTATATAAACTGTAATTATTTTTTTTAGAATCGTTGTAAATTCATTGAAATATTAACTCACTTCTAGTTGCACTTTTAACGACCGCACTTTGTCTGCTGCAATACGCATAGCTTGTGTAGCTTGGCTCAATGGAAATAAATCCGTGATAAAAGGATTGAGATCTATACGTTTGGATTCCACGAGTTTGATCGCTTCATCAAAAACATTTCCATATCGAAATGAGCCAATAAATTGAATCTCTTTCACCATCACCATATTTGCGGGCAATGGAATATCTTCTGTACCTAGCGTACCGATCTGTACTATCGTACCTCCTGGCCTCACTAGGTCAAATGCTTGACGCAAAGCAGATTTAGCACCAGACGCTTCAAAGATCACATCAAATCCATCTCCAATAATTTCTTTTACTCGATGACTTAGTTTTATATCGGAAGGATCTAAAGTCAGGTCAATACCACAACTTAATGCAAACGTTCTGCGTTCATGTACTATATCACTAATCACTACTGGTACTGCACCGAAAGCTTTTGCAGTAAGAGCAGTCAATAGACCTATCGTACCACCTCCTGTGATCAATACGCATTGGCCGGCTACTGTGGAAACTCGTTTGACAGCATGCAATGCCACAGACAATGGTTCGATCATAGCTCCCAGGCCATCATCCATATCATCAGGTAGCATATGACATTGATCGGCACGTACCATCACGTATTCTGCCATCGCTCCATTGGTAGGCGGATTGGTACTTCCACTACCTAACATGATGGTTTTGCGACATAGATTTCCACGGCCGCTTTTGCAATAATCACATGCGTTGCACGCTCGTGCCGGGTTGACCGTGACTCTCGAACCAAGATGGAGATTAGCCGTGTCACTTTCCACAATTATTCCGGTCAACTCATGACCTAAGATAAATGGTCGAGTAGGAATAAAACTACCACAGTATCCATCTTTAAAATAATGTAGGTCTGATCCGCAGATGCCTACTCGTTTGACTCGGATCATCACCATACCTTGTGATAGCTGTGGTATTGGAACTTGTTCCAGGCGTAGGTCTTGGGCACCATGTAGCATGGTTGCATGCATCGAATTATTCATATCGGAGACAAGATTACTAAAAGCAAATGGAGAAAGTTAGAAGTTTTTAAGAAGGGCATGTATTTATTGACCTTAAAGCGATTACTAGCTCAGAATTATACTAAGACCTAATTTTCTCGATCCTATGCAACACCTCCAGGCATGCCCTTAGATTGTGATAGGGACATTTCCAAAACCCCATTTTATATTCCTTCATTATAGAATAGTCTTCATTGATACCCCAATACCACTCACCACCTTCCAGATCTACTATATGAGCCTTCGTAAATCCCCACAGTTTATATACACGATCAAGATAGATATCATCTCCGGTAAGTTGATAAGCATTGAGATAGCCTACTAATCCTTCTGCACTTACCCACCACTCACGATGTGTATCGGTTATTTGGTGTTCAACATCATATTCGTGAATGAAACTTCCATCGGTTTGTAGCCCGCCAGCTGCTGCATCAGAGATCTTTAATGCCCTTGCCCTCCAGTGCTTTTCAATCTCCGGGTCTTGCAATACACAGGCGCATTCATACAATAGCCAGGAAGCTTCGATATCATGTCCATAAGATACGCCAGCAGATGTTCTGTTCCAATGGCGATCAAAAAACAAGGATAGATGATGATCAGTATGAATAATTTTTTTGTCAAATAGATTCAGTAATCGAAGCAAAGAATCTTTTAATCGGGGCTCCTTCCAGATGAGATAGAGATTGGCATAGGCTTCTATCAGGTGCAAGTGCGTATTCATAGTCTTAGGATCATTGCGATCTTTTACAAAAAGTCGTAAATCCTCTAAGAGGTTCCAATCTTTACTATAGGCTTCAAAATATCCTCCGAAGTCCGGATCCTGGCTATGATATTCGATGGCATGATAGAGATCGATAGCTGCATCCAATGCTTTAAGTTCACCTGTGATTTTGTAATATTCAGCCAATCCATAGACGGTGAAAGCAATAGCATAGATTTGTTTACGATCATCGCTTATGTCTCCATTAGCTTTTAATGCCCAGTACACACCTCCTGCTTCCCGATCATAAAAATGCTGGAGGATATATTCAAATGCTATATGAGCTAGTACTAAATCTTCTTTATTGCCAAAAGCGTGATAAGCAGCTGAAAATGCCCACAATATTCTTGCATGGAGCACGCTACCTTTATTAGCAAAGTGATTCGGCCAATTATCATATCCGATCTCACCCATAAATCCCGAATGCACAGGATCCGGTGCATACAGTCTCCACCATTGCAATATACGATCAGCCTCTATTTTGATTTCATCATAAAGATGGGATAGATCATCATTGGGCTTAGTGTCCATTGAATGCCAGATTCTTATCAATGATATTATTTAAGGTAAGTACCGAAGCAGCCGATCTCCATCCATCGACAGGAGTGTGGATCACATAATCCAATAATCGATCGATACTACTAGTAGCTACATGCATACGAGTGTCAGACGAGCCATAATAAATAAACACTTTGCCATCCTCATCTGCTATCCACCCATTGGAAAATGCAACATTACTCACATCACCCAGTCGCTCATCTCCTTCGGGAGCAAGAAAATAACCAGCAGGTTTGTGAATGACTTTAGTTGGATCTATGAGATTAGTAAGATATAAATAAAGCACGTATCTCAACCCTGCGGCAGTATTGCGTACACCGTGAGCGAGGTGTAACCATCCTTTAATGGTTTTAATGGGCGCTGGTCCCTGACCATTTTTTACTTCGTAGACAGTATGATATCGTTTTTCATCCAGTATAAATTCTTTAGGTACCACTGCAGGGATCATAGAATCAGAAAACCCATAGCCTATACCACCTCCTTTGCCCGCATCTATAAAGCCATCTTGAGGTCGGGTATATATAAAATATTTTCCATTGACAAATTCAGGGTGCAAAACCACATTGCGCTGTTGCGCCGATGGTGATTGCAGATCAGGCAGTTGTCGCCATTTGATCAGATCTTTTGTTCTCGCAATACCGGCTTGAGCTATGGCAGATGATTCAACTCCTGGATTGGCATTTGGATCCTTTCGTTCTGTACAAAAAATACCATAGATCCATCCATCCTCGTGAGCGATCAATCGCATGTCGTATACATTGCCATCAGGATCAGTCGTCTCTGGCATAGTTATAGGCCTGGGCCAAAATTGGAATCCATCTATCCCATTGGCACTTTCAGCGATGGCAAAGAACGATTTACAATCAGCGCCTTCCACTCGCACGACCAATAAATATTTTCCATTCCACTTGATAGCGCCTGCATTAAAGGTAGCATTGATGGGAAAGCGTTTCATCAAGTAGGGATTGGTAGCTGGGTTGAGATCATACTCCCAATGCAGTGGAGCATGATTGGCAGTGATTACAGGATGAGTATATTTTTCATAAATGCCATTGCCGGGATGTATAATGTTGTTCATTATTTGAAAGAGCTTCTCTTATCTTTCTTCAACGCTTCCAGTCTTGATTCAAATTCCATACAATATTTAAAATCTATATGTATTAATTCGTTTTGTATAAGTCAATGATATCTTTTTCGAATAAGGTACCTGGTAGATTAAAGAAAACTTTAAAGTCCTCTGCGCTGGGATGTCCTTCATATGGGGCATAAAAATGATCTGGTCTGCCATTACGCCATACCAAGATATAACTCAGGCCACTATCTTGAATGATAGGGTATACGACGCGAGTCCACCAGTCATTTTCTTTTATTTGTTCCAATCCGGTTTCAGTAATTGCATATAATTTATTTTTATCCGTACCTAATTTTTTGATCGTACTAACCATGCGTTTGGCATTGGCAATAAAATTGGAATCTGACAACGGTGCATTGCGATGGTAACTATCGAAGCCCAATACATCTACATACGCATCACCTGGATATCGCTCCAAATAATGTTCCCCACTTTTAAAATTATCCGTAGAATAAGCAATAATCAGATTATGGGTTTTCTTTTTGCGAATAAGATGATCTATGGTCATCTGCCAAAAAGCTTTGTATTCCTCTGGAGTGCAGTGATCGGCTCCCCACCAGAACCACGAACCCGTATGCTCGTGATACGGTCGGAATATGACGGGTATTGTTTCCCCATCGGGGCCCTTAAGACTTTTAAAAAACTTGGCCAGCCCCGATAGTATTTTTTTATAGGACTTTAAATGCTTTTTATTATTTAATATTTTACCGATGGTGCCATTCATTTTGTCCCAGGTGGTTTTGCTTAAATCCAGCGGATTATTCGGGTGCCAACTCAACGTATTGACGCCGCCATTTAAATAAACCTGATAGATAGATTGTCTCATTTTATCAAAAGGCACTTCATCCAGGTTGTGCGTACGACCCAATTCAAGATGCCCTAGATCATGACCCACTACACCGGGATGTTCTCCAGTGATGGTTTTAATATCTGATTTATTAAGTTCACCTTTCCATCTGGTCTTATCCTTATTAAGCCCATAAGCTAATGCATCCTGATGCCCGAGCATCACACCCTTTTCTCTTAAGCTGAAGAGGTTTTTATACAGCGCTTTAGTTGCTTTAGTTGCTTTAAGATCTACTTGAGCAATCGACATAATTGGAATGTATGAACAAAATACCAATCCAAGATAAGTACACCAAAGGCCTGGAATTTTATTTCTTGTGATTAGCATGAGGATAAACAAAATTTCAAACTTGGGTTTTAAAGCTGATTCAACATCCAATGTACGGCTCTAAATAGAAAAGGATACAAATAGTGATATATTTGTTTGGCTCAGGATTATTAAATAAAAGTGATGGATAAAAATGTACCACCTTTAGATCGATTGAATGCTGATTTTTGGAATGACAAGTATAAGAATCAAACTACAGGTTGGGACTTGGGTGAAGCCTCTCCACCTTTAAAGACATACATAGATTCATTGATAGATAGAAAGCTTCACATTCTGTTACCAGGAGCGGGCAATGCCTATGAGGCTGCTTATCTCGCCAGTAAAGGCTTTGAGTCTATCACTATTATCGATATTGCCCCTGCTTTAATAGAGTCTTTGAAGATCAGGTTTTCTACTACCCCATCCATAAAGGTCTTATTGGTTGATTTTTTTCAACATCAAGGCCAATATGATCTGATCCTTGAACAGACTTTTTTTTGTGCTATTCATCCAAGTCTTCGCAAAGAATATGTAATCAAAATGAATGAGCTATTGAAGCCAATGGGTAGTGTAGTGGGTGTTTTGTTTAATCGCACCTTTGAATTGGAAGGCCCACCATTTGGTGGATCGACATCAGAATATGAAACCTTATTCAGTACTTGCTTTGGTGAGGTATTGTTATCTCCATGTTATAATTCTCATGTTGCACGAGCAGGAACTGAACTCTTTGTTCGATTGAGGAAACCATTTTAAATCCTTTATCCTCCTTCCCTATTCATAAAATATTAATTTTGAATCGATACCTTCGACCTGTTGTTAAGAATATGGATGGTTAATATTAAATTTACAGTAATACCAATGCGGTTGATATTTTTTGATTGCTTTTGATGACATTATATTTATACCTATGAAATTTAAATTAACTACCCACCATTTTATCTTCCTCTTACTATCCTGTTTAGCCTGCTCATCGCCCAAATATTTAGGTTCTATCAAGATCGCCGAAAGTAACGGTGAAAACTTTGGGCCCGCCGAACCTAGTATAGCTGTTTCACCCATCAACCCTGATATTGTAGTAGGAGGTTCTATTTTGGATCGAGTCCATTATTCTATAGATGCAGGTCATACTTTTCAACACACGGCACTGAAGTCTCCGCTAGGAGTATATGGTGATCCCGTAATCCATGCGGATAATAGTGGGACCATCTACTATCTACATCTTGGCAATCCGGATGGCGTGGGGCGGAGATCAGCCAGATGGCTGGAAAGTCTGGTAATCCAAAGCAGTCGCGATGGGGGTAAGACCTGGACGGACGGATCTGCTATAGGCACCAATCCACCTAAACAGCAGGATAAACCCTGGATAGCTTCTGATCGGATCAATGGAGACCTGATAGTGACCTGGACAGAATTTGATAAATATGGATCTATTGAAAAATCCGATCGTTCCAGAATCCGATTTTCTAAATCTTCTGATCAGGGTAAGACTTGGTCTCCTGCTATTACAATCAGTGATCATGAAGGAGATTGTATAGATGATGATTTCACTCCTGAAGGTGCTGTACCTGCATTTGGGCCCAATCATGAGATCTATGTTAGTTGGGGGTTCGATCAAAAACTTTGGTTTGATAAAAGTCTTGATGGTGGTATGACTTGGCTCAAAAATGACTTGGCAATAACTGATCAGATTGGAGGTTGGTCTTTAGATGTACCGGGAATAGGCCGAGCGAACGGCATGCCGATCACTTGCACCGATGTGAGTATGAGTAAATACCAAGGATCTGTCTATGTATGCTGGGCAGATATGAAATCCGGAAAGTCAGATATGGATATCTGGTGTATGTATAGTCGAGATGGCGGCATACATTGGTCAGATCGTATCCTGGTGAATGGAGATCGATCTGGCCGATTTCAATTTTTGCCGTGGATGACCGTAGATCCATCAACAGGACATATCTTTATAGTATATTATGATCGACGAAATCATGCAGATGATCAAACTGATGTGGTCATTGCTTATTCAAAAAACGGAGGTCAATCCTTCAAAGAAATACTGCTGCAGGGAACCACCTTTACGCCACCGGGAAAAGAAGCTTTTTTTGGTGATTACAATAATATCTCTGCGGCTCAAGGTGTGATACGACCTATATGGACCAGTTATAAAGATAAGAAGCTGAGTGTGTGGACGGCTATTATTGATGAAAAGCGCAGTAGGAAGAAGGGCAAGATGAAAAGTTGAATAGGGTCTGGATATTGTATCTGTGGATGAAACAGGAG
>JAYSTG010000610.1:0-2676 GCA_043719965.1 Saprospiraceae bacterium
TAAAGAATGATAAGCATAGGCAACTTGTTAAAAAATATTACGATAAAAATGTTAAAAAAGACGCTAGAATAAATAGACTTGGTAAGCCTGAATGGAATCATATAGTAACATTAGATAATCAAAGACAAGTCATGTCTATCGTTCCAATAACTAAGAATGGGCCAGATAACAAAGTTATTGTTACCCATGTTTTTGTGTTGTACACGAATTGGTTTGGTCATAAGTACTTAATTTTTGATAGAAATACTGACAGAAACAAGATAAAGGATAAAGAGTTATTTGATAATATATTTTCAGTTGCAGATTATGTATTTGACTGTAATTCTTCTAGGCTTGTAACGAGAGGAGAGTGTGGTGGTATTCTTGATTGGCTCTTTGGTGGTACAGTTCAATGCTTCTCATTTGAATCCTCGTTTTGGAAAAAAGTAGGAAATTTTTTCTCAAATATTTGGGACGGAATAAGTAGTGAATTTCAATCAAGTGGAGGCAATACAGAAAGTAATGAAGATTGGGCTAATTTTTTCTATTTTGGTTATGGTTACACCAATAATAATTCAGTGTATTATAGCTCGCCTAGTAACGGAGGTAATGGAAGTACTAATTCTGGAGCAGACCCTACCGATAGTTATGAACCATCGCAATTAATTGATTTACAAAATTGTGTAAATAACTCCTACGGACTTCAGGAAAAAATTGAACAAATTCAAAATGACTTTTATCAAATCCCTAATATTCAAAATATAGTTGCTGATAAACTTGTGAGTCTATGTAGCGCAAATGGTTACTTAACTCCGTCAGAATTAGAAAATGCTGTCGCTGCCGATATTTTGGACTTTATATATACCTCGCCACTTTTTGCAGTAATAGCTGCAGAAGTAATTGCAGAGTATGAATATTTAAAACTCCAATGGTCACAAGAAAATAACAACTCAAACCCTAGCTATTACACACGAGTTAAATTATTTAGTAAAGCATTCTGGAATGTTACAAATGAAGCAGCTCATTTTGCACTTGATATGTGTGGACTAATACCTGCTTTTGGAGAGGTGTGTGATTTGACGAATGGTGTTATATACACCATTGAGGGTGATTACACGAATGCTTCATTTTCATATGCTGCTATGATACCATTTGCTGGTTGGGCAGCAACCGGGACAAAATATGTGGCGTTTGCTGTCAAATCATCAATTACCGGAAGGAAGTTAAACTTAACAGTTAAACTGGTCGGTAATACTGTAGAATTCGGTAGCCGTGATCAGTTGAGAAGAGTAATAGGTCTGGCTAAAGGTAATCCTCTCGAAGCTCATCATATCATACCTTGGTCGCATGCAAATCACCCTTTAGTACAAGACTTAGCTCGTAATGCATCTCAGGTTAAAGATTTTTTTCATATGAACCATCCAAGAAACGGAATTGCAATAGCAGCATGGAGACAATCTGGCGGTCATACACTCTACAATACCAAATTACAAAATATTTTAACTGGGATTATGAGTCAAAACTGGACGCAAGCTCACAAAAAGCAACGCTTAGTGGAACTTCAAGATTATTTATATGATGTAATAAATAGCAATCCAAATGTACATTTAGATAATTTAAATATTATATTTAACCCTTAATTTTCATAAAATATGCTTTACAAATTAATTCCTGATTATGATGTAATAGGAGATTATCCCCAAGCCATTTGGACTGATTACTTTGATGTTTTGGTATTAAAACAAGAAGAAGATTGGAGGTGTCCTGATTTTAAGTTTACTCCAAGGGGTAAGGTAACTGACTATGTATTTCATTCAGCAGAAGGCTTTGGCACCATTATTTCCCATTCATTTAGGGAAATAATATCAGAATTCAAAATCTCCGAACACCAACGATTTGATGTTAACTTAATAAAAAGAGGTAAGGTTTATAACAACTATTATTATATACATTATGTGAAAAGTGAAAATTTTTTCAATTACATTGATTGGGAAAATTCAAAATTGCACAAGTATTACAATCACTCTGAAAAGTTAGAATTGATGCATTTTAGTTCTTATAAAGAATTAGATGATTATCACCAAAGCCTTTTTTATACTAAATATCAAATAGGAGGCGAAGTAGCTTTGAAAAATTTGGATTTTGATTTTATTAACTTCAGATATCCATTTTTTCCTCAAGGTGTTGTTTGTTCAGAAAGGTGTAAAGAGGCGTTAGAAAGTGCAAAACTAACAGGATTTAAATTTGATGAGCTCGGTAAAGAAGAAAAATAAAACCAGATGCTAACAACGCATGGTCGCACATGGCGGCGAAAGCCCAACGCTCGCCGCCACGTCGCCCATGCAACCGTTTGTGAAAAAACAGTTAAGTTAGTAGGTAATCTTGTAGAATTTGGCAATCGTTCTGATTTAAGAAAGGCTTTAGGGTTAATTAAAGGCGATATTAGGCAAGCACACCACTTGGTTGCATGGGAACTTAGAAACCATCCAATTATACAAATGGTTGCTAGAAATGCTTCGAAAGCTACTGATTTTTCCTGCTGGCATTGTATGTCATTTAAAAAGCTCACAATTTTCAATCAAAGAACGGGATGCTCGTAAATGGGTCTCTGACCCTTTATGTAGTATCTTATAAGTCTTCGACTTCTTTTTTTAAATAAAAGGCTTCAATCTCTCTATTTAAAGGCTTTCAAAAGGC
>JAYSTG010000062.1:0-5688 GCA_043719965.1 Saprospiraceae bacterium
ATATGACTCATATTTGACAACTTTAGACGGAAGGCAAGTATAAGCATTTACCCATTCAGCGAGAAGGAGGGGGAAGTTTTTTCCTCTCGTTCTTCTGAAAAATATTTACTTTTTTGACTCCCTTAAAAGTTGCATTTACTACTTGAAACTAAGTTTTTTTTTAACCCTAAAGTCATCAATCATGTACAAAATGTTTAAATCTCTCCTGGTGGCTTTTTTTTCCATCCTTGGCTTGAATGCTCAGATCGTCATCCAAGATTGGGATGCTTTGAGGTCAAAGGAACTCAAGCGTCACAATATTTCGATATTATTGGATGGTCAGGTAGAGCGGCAACGATTGAAATTTAATCTCCCGACTATAATAAATCCACCACCAAGCAATATCTCCACCAATTCTCTTTTTAAACTCAATCCTTCCTTTCAATTACGATCATCCAGTGCTAAAAAGCAACAACTAGTAGAAATTGGAATAACCTATAGTCCATCTCAATTAAATTATAAGTCTATTCCAAGCTCAGTTTTAAATAGTAAACAAAATCAATTTCATCTTGAAGGTCAACTCATAAACCGGGTATATATAAATAATAACTTTTATTTTCAATCAGGTTTTACAGGCCAGTATACCAATCTCAATGCACAGTTTGGAGCCTCCAATATTGGTAGATTTTATAATTCTATATTGCAGGTCAAAGTTCCATTGGCTATAGGATATGGCCGAATCGATGAGATCCAGGATGCAGTAGCAGTTCAATTTATTATCCATGATCTTACTGCTCAAAATAAACTATCCAGAAAACTAACTGATGCTGATGTCGCAGAATTTACTCAATGGTTCTCCAGTCTGCTCAATAAAAGATTAATCAATCACAATAAACTTAAATCAAATGAAAACCTGGAGTTGCAGGCATGGTTGAAATCCAAACAGTTGATTTCAGAAGATCAGGCTTTAGAGATAAAAGATTTGAAGCCGTGGTCGTATTCCTGGTTGCCTATTCGAAAAACCGGTTATCGATTTTCATTCGGTTTAATGCCCACGATAGGTCACACAAGAAACTTTACAAATTTTGCCACTACTTCGGGTGGATCTTCTGTGAATCGTAGTTCTTCATTTTATGGGCAGCTTAGCCCTTCTATTTCCTTAGAAAGTTCTAAACCTCTTTCTTTAAAATGGCAACAAGATGTCAGTTTAAGTTTGCGATATGACCTATTTCACTCCTTCAATAGATTTGAAGAAGATAATGCACAATGGATACCATCCATTCAATATCAAATTTTATATCAGCCCAGTCTTAGAAGCATAGTATCCGCGCACACTAAGTTTGAATATTCTTTATGGAAATTTCAAACTTCAGACTTAAAATCACTGGCCACTACTATTGGTATCCAATATATTTACCAGGTGAAACCTTCTATTCTTCTGCAAGCAGGCGCCCAATATGCCAATCAAAATTTTAAAACTAATATCAAGGGCATTTTATCGCCCGGCGTTCTTCAAAATTTTGAATATAACCAATCCAACGCAAACTTAAAGATGGGGATACTGTATAGGTTTTATTGAATGGAGTGACACCTAGTATTACTATATCCCTTCTTTTAATTTAAAACTAAGTAAAGTAGGAGTACAAGCTGCACTTGCAGCAGTAGTATCGTCGGTAATATATATAAGATAAAGCGTATGAGTACCCTTAGTAAATTTGATAGAAGCTGTTGAGGTATATTGTTTAGGCGCCACTTGAAGTTCGCTTGGCTTCACGGTGATTTCTCCTACTTTATCTCCTTTTTCAGGATCATCTATTTTTAGTTCCAATTTGCCAGCATGACTTGCTGCATACTGAATATCGACACCTTTGAGGTCTTTGAAATCAATGTCTTTAAATCCCACGTGGGTTTTATTATTTAGCACACATACACTCGTACCATTGACTTCAAAGATGGATACGCCCTTGGATCTGATCTCCGCTTGGATTGGCTTGATCATATTGCTTTTGAGGAAAACAGTTTTTTGATTGGCCAGAGGAGGTATACCATTGTAACCTCTATCGGTATATCCTACAGTGATTACATATTGACCACTGCCTGATTCTTTTACATCGATTACGCCACTCAATAGATTAGATAGTGCAGCGCTATTGTCTTTGGGTCCAGCTAAAGCCAAAATGTATTTGATCATCAGACCCACTTCGGCTACACTCAACTGAGGATGCGCTGCCATGGCGCGATCACCCCAGTTGCCAGTGCCTCCATGTATTACTTTTTGGATAAGGATTGCCTCGGCATCGGGTTTTCCACTATATCGTTGTGCGACTTGATTGTAGGCAGGGCCATTGATAGCTTTGTCATTAGCATGACAGGTTTTACAATCTGATTTTTCTATTAGCAATCTACCTGATTCAAATGGAGATTGATTCATACCTGCCAGGTGTCCTACAGCGGCAAGCTTAGCAAGATCCTGACCTTCTTGAACGAATGCTGCTGACACTTTGATGTTTTCAGGAGTGAGTGTACCAGATGCATTAGATCCATCTTCTTTGTCTGTGATAGAAATGGAATAGGGTATTTTTCTTCCAGGCCAGAAAAAAGATTTATTGCCGAATACTTCGATATTGACTTCAGGCATTTCATTACCTGCCAGTACTTTGGCATTGGTAAGGGAGCGTCCACCTTGTCCATCGATGACTTCCAGTACAATATCATAATCTCCTGGAGCGGATATTTCCAATGTAGCTTTCTCTCCTTTAGCTTTTGGAATTCCATTGATCACCCAATTGTATTGTAAGTTTTCTCGATCCGGATCCGTAGTTCCAGCAGCCTCAGCTACAATGGTCAATGGTATACTGCCGGAATATTTATCCAATTTCATTTTTGCTATCGGCTTTCGGTTACCTCCATTAAAATCAATTTTAAACAATTGTGCATCTTCATTCTGTGCAAACCATTTGGTGCCATAGTTCAATACATATAATGTGCCATCCGGGCCAAACTTCATGTCCATCGGATTTGCAAAGGTAGTGCCAGGCATAAACTGATCGTACTTGATAAAATTATGTTCCTTATCCAAAGTGACAATATAGATCCATCTACGCATCCATTCATAAATAAATAGTTTGCCATCGAAATAAGAAGGAAATGACTGATCGGTACGGACAAAATCAGTGCTGTAATATATGGGGCCGGCCATAGGATTTTTACCCCCTATTCCTACAAAAGGAAACTCTCTGGATTGGTCATATGAATACCAGAGCTTGGGCGCTTTATACGGCGGCAATTCCGTCATACCTGTATTGTTTGGAGAATTATTTATGATATGATTGGGATCGAATTTTTCTCCGCTTTTCTGTGTGGTAAAATCATAATCGTGATATTGATGTCCATTGCCTCGGATATAAGGCCAACCAAAAAATCCGCCTCCTACACCCGCCTGGCCAATAAAATCATAACCTTTCGGTCCTCGACCTACACTATCCGTACCCGAATCAGGTCCTACATCACCCCAATGTACCAAATTGCGCTTAGCATCTACAGAAAACCGGAATGGATTACGACAGCCCATCGCAAAGATTTCAGGCTTGGTCTTTGGAGTACCTGGTTTGAAAAGATTACCTTCTGGTATATCATAGGTGCCGTCTGCCTTGAGTTTGATACGAAGGATCTTGCCGCGTAAGTCATTGGTATTGCCAGAAGATTTTTGAGCATCCCAGGGCATACGACCTGCTCTTTCGTCAATAGGACTAAACCCATCTGATGCAAATGGATTAGTATTATCTCCAACAGAGATATAGAACAGTCCATCGTCGCCAAATTTGATATAGCCTGCGCTATGACAACACTCTTGCCGTTGTACAGGGATTTTTAATATAATTTTTTCAGAAGTGGTATCCAGGACTTTGTCTTTAAACAAAAATCGAGATACATGTTGTACGGATTCCGTGCCGAGTGGTGAATAAAAAAGGTAAAGAAAATTATTTTCGTCATAATTGGGATCAATAGCGATTCCGAGTAATCCGTCTTCATATTTTGTATGTACATTTTTATTTGCGACATACTCTATAAGTCCAGTTTGGGGATTATAGAGTTTTATTTTGCCTTTGCGCTCGGCGATCAATACGCCTCCATCTTTGAAGATATCGAGTTGCATAGGCTCATCCAGATTAGAGGCAAGCACTGTTTTCTCGAATCGGTCTTCATCAGCTATACTTGCTGTATACGCTTTGGAGTAGTCCAGCGCCTTATGATCCATAGCGTATTGTATTCCTCCCAGGAGATGTTGTAAAAATGGTTTTTCAACAAAGGAAGTATCGGTGTGCCCTAGTCCTGTGTAAAAAGCTTTACCCCCATCAAATTCATGATACCAGGCTATTGGGTGTTTATCTTTCATGTTTCCTCCGGTATATGAAGTCTCGTCGAGTGATGCTATCACTTTAAGATCGGGTTGTACATCGCGATAGTTGTACCATTCATCCCACCGTGTCCATTCGGTGGCAAGATGCTTGCAAGCTTGGTGTCCATCACAGGAGACTTTAATTTTAGCATTGGCTTGTTTCGGATGACTATGGAAATAAGCGCCTACCAGTTTGCCATACCATGGCCAACCATATTCTGTATCAGCAGCAGCATGAACCCCAACAAATCCTCCACCCGCTTGAATATAGCGCATAAACGCGGCTTCCTGTTGACTATTAAGTATATCTCCTGTCGTACTCAAGAAGATGACGGTCTTAAATAATTTGAGAGAATCATCTGTAAATAAGGTCGGGCTTTCAGAAAGTATAACTTCGAATCCATGCTCTTTGCCCAAGAGTTGGATCGCAGCTTGTCCTTTCTCGATCGAAGCATGTCGATACCCTTTGGTGAGAGAAAAAACCAAGACTTTGGGTTTGCCATTGAGCTGACAAGATTGTTGAAATGGGGTGATGATAAGCAGTGCGGCAAGAGCTAAAACGAATATACGCATGAATGGTTATTGATTATAGTTGGTAAAATTAAGATTATTTGCGAATCTTGATCTGATGTAGAATGGTCGCGGTGCAAATATTTTTACATCAGAAAACTTCGGTTTGAAGTTTTTTAACCAGAAATTTTAAAAGAAACTTATTTAAACGAGTATCTCTTGAAGCTCTGGAGTTGACAAATGACCTGAATTCAAGAATAATTTGCTCATTCAAATGTTAAATATATATTTGACATACTAAAACCATAAGTCGTTAAGTTTAAAAAGATAACTTAGTTCTAAAATGCCTTCAAAAAAAGTCTATTAAAGTAAAAGTACTTTATAAGCGAAAGCTATCACATCGAGAAGAAAAGGTCTGATGACTCCTATAGTCGTATCAGATCCCGATGATTAATATCGGGATGTTGATAACATCATCAGTCACTCGTAGGAGATCCAATTTGTCAATGTGGTGAAATTCATTATTTTTTTAATTTTTAAATTCGTTTTTTATGAAGCATTCAGAAAAATTCACACCAGAGGTCTCACACCAGAGGTCTCACACATTAGTTCTTTAATAATTCTTATTTTTCTCTTTATTTGCTCTTGTTCAAAAGAAAATTTTGAATCGGCTGATATTAAGCCCCAGGACATTTCAATTCGTGCTGGAATGTTCGTGTTTAAATCTACAGAACATTTTGACAAAGTTCTACAAGATCTCAAAGACCATCCAGAAAAAATTCCTTACTTTGGAACTGATT
>JAYSTG010000611.1:0-7058 GCA_043719965.1 Saprospiraceae bacterium
GGTCTAAAACGATATACTGCCAAGATCAATTCAGGTTATAAAATTTCCTCAGCTATTCATTTAGGATTGGACCTATCCATGTCCTATGGACAAAAAGACAATACGCCAGATGTTATCAGTACGGCACTCCGAGCCTGGCCGATCAACAAGCCTTTTAAGGTGGATAGTTCCTTTGCTGATGTCAATGGAGGCAATGCACTAGCAGCTATAGAATACTCTAATAGTCATACCAACAATTTAAGAAGCTTAGGTAATCTATTTGCCACCTATAAGCCTATCAGAGGCCTTACCTTGAAATCTAGTTTTCAATTTGAAGTGGAGGAATACAAGGCCAAATCCTTTTCTCCGAAATACTTCGTAGGCCCTTTACAACAAAATGAAGAAAATGATCTCAACTATACTACTGGGAATAATACTTCATTCATTCTGGAGAATACGATCACATATGATAAGAGCATAGGCAAACATAATTTTAATGTGCTTGCAGGTTACTCTGCTCAAGACATCAAAGGGGAATTTCTTTCTGGGTCAACAGAAGGTTTGATACGAGAGAATAAATTGTTTTGGTTCCTCGATGCAGGGTTGGATGTATCTGAGCGAACAGGTAATAACTTTGGTCGGTCTACTTTATTGTCCACATTAGGTCGTATCAATTATACTTACGATAGCCGTTATTTATTCACAGCTTCGTATCGTCGGGACGGATCATCAAAATTTGGACCGCTTAATAAATATGGAGTGTTTCCAAGTTTTGCAGTAGGATGGAATATCACCAACGAATCTTTCTTCCCAAAATCACTACCTGTGAACAGAGCTAAACTGCGGGCAAGCTGGGGTATTATCGGTAATGAAAAAATTAATGGCAATGCCCAGTATTCTCTGATCACTACAGGATCTAATGCCGTATTCGGTCAAAAAGAGGCTATTAATGCAGGGGCTAGCTTTAATGGTGGTGGCAATCCTAATCTTAAGTGGGAGGAGACTCATCAAAGCAATATCGGTCTGGACCTCGGGGTATTCGATGATCGATGGGTGATAGAGCTCGACTATTATGTCAAAAAGACCAACGATATTTTAGTACCCTTGGCTCCCATCGGTTATACCGGAATTGGTTCCTTCCGAACTATCATCTTTAATGCAGCAGAAGTGGAGAACAAAGGGTTTGAATGGAATGTATCGTATAGAAACTCTTGGAGAAAAATTAATTATCAACTCGGGCTCTTAGGTACGACGATCAAAAACAAAGTGACCAATATAGGCCAGGGTATAGGAGCAGATTCCTTGCTTGTCGGTGGAGATTTGGGCAATGGTCAGCAGGTCGCAAGATCGACAGTAGGCCTGCCTATAGGCTTTCATTATGGATATCAGGCTATAGGAATTTTCCAGAATGAAGCTGAACTTTCTGCAGGGCCTACAGTATTCGGCCAAGAAGTAGGTGATTTACGCTTCAAAGACATCAATGGTGATGGCAAACTGGATTCCAAAGACAGGACGATCATCGGAAGTTCTATCCCTGATTTGATCTTTGGATTTAATGCTCAGGTTGGTTATAAAAACATTAATCTCGCTGCAGATTTCCAAGGTCAGCTGGGCAATGAAATCTATAACGGAAAACAAGTCATACGTTTTGCTACCCTTAATTATGAAGAAAAATTTAATCATTATTGGCAAGGACAGGGAACTACCAATATACATCCTAAACCATCTTTGGGGGGACCCAATTTTTTACCTTCTTCATATTTTATCGAAGATGGATCATTCCTTCGGTTAAGATCGCTTACCTTAAATTATACCTTACCTGATATTTTAACCAATAAATTAAAATCAGAATCGTTTAATATCTATGCAAGGGCGACTAATTTATTTACTGCTACCCGATTTACAGGTTATTCGCCGGAGATTGGAGCGGCAAGCGCTGTAGATGGAGTGATTGATCGAGGCGTATATCCCATTACCCGTACTTTTTCTATTGGCGTCAATGCAAAATTTTAAAATCATGAAACTTCTATATAGCATCTCTTCTGTCGCATTCATCTGTTGTATTTGCGCTTCGTGTATCAAAGATTTTTTGGAGCAACCACCTAGAGCAGCCCTAACAGTAGGCTCATTTCCTGTGACATCAGATGATGCGCGATTAGCTACTAATGCTGCATATAGTAGTTTGCGAACCTGGCAGATAAATACAGGTGGGTTCCCCTTATTGGATATGATGGCAGATGATGTTGTTAAAGGCAGCAATCCAGGCGATGGAACTGAAATCGCTATTTACGATAAATTTGAACTCAGTGCGACAGAAGGCAGCATTGAACGATGGTACAAAACCTTGTATGAGGCTATTCGCAAATGTAATCTGGTGATCAACGAAGTGCCTAATATTAATATGAATGCTCAACTTAAAACCAGGTATCTTGCGGAAGCTCGTTTTTTAAGGGCTTATTATTATAGTCAATTGGTTATGGGATTCGGAGCGGTACCCAAAGTAACGGTGATAGACCCTCCATTGACTTTAAGTAGAACATCAGTTGAAGAAATCTTAAAAGACATTATTTATCCTGATCTTGAAAATGCCTTTAGTATTTTACCCGAAAAAACACAATATCCTACAGAAGATCTGGGTAGGGCTACTAAAGGAGCAGCTTTGGGATTATTAGCTAGAGTAAAACTTTTTTATCGAGACTTTGGTGCTGTAGAGACTTTGACCAAAACTATTATTCAATCCAATCAATACAATTTAGTCCCTGATTTTAATCGAATCTTTCCCTATGACAATGAACATAACAGCGAATCCATATTTGAAGTGTCTGCCACACCGGAAGCATTTGAAAATGGAGGTAATCAATATGGAAATACACAGGGTGTGCGGGGTACCCCCAACAAAGGATGGGGCTTTGGCAGACCTGCATATAGCTGGATCCAAGAAATGCGAAAAAATGGTGATCCCAGATTAGAGCCATCCGTTTTATTTCTGGGTGAAAAAATCGATGGTCTAGTGATCGATGGGGATGGATCTACTCCGGACTCTACCGTAGTCAATGGTCAAACCATCGAGTTGGAATGTTACAACCAAAAAGTATGGTTTCCCTCCTCGGACAGCAAAACCTCTTTTGGCCATAATCGTAGAATCATACGAAATGCTGATATCTTACTTATGCATGCAGAAGCTTTAAATGAAAATGGTAAAACGAATGAAGCATTGATTTTTTTAAATCGTGTGCGACAGCGAGCCCGAGGAAATGCTATTACTGTGTTACCCGATATCACTTCTTTGAACCAAACTATAGTACGTGAGGCAATCGGCAATGAACGAAAATATGAGTTGGCATTTGAAGGATTACGATTTTGGGATTTGGTGAGGACCAATCAGGCCATAACCGTGTTAGGCCCGCTTGGATTTAAAAAAAACAAGAATGAATTATTCCCTATCCCACAGTCCGAAATAGATATTTCCCAAGGACGCATCTCCCAAAATCCAGGATATTAATACAGCAATCAAACTAAATTTTGTATATTAAATATTTAAAAATTCTATGGTATGAAAAAATTATTTTGGTCTTTAATTATAGCGATACCCTTGCTATTGGCCTTTTGTAAAAAAGATGAAGAATTGATTTCAAACCTTGAAGTAGCTTCTATAGTTGCTTCAGGTACAAGCTTCCTGAATGGAGCCACGGTAAATTCAGACTTAAATGGAGCCACTGCTGTAAAGGATGTTGCTATAAATGCGAAAATAACTATCACATTTAGCAAAGCTATCAATCCTGCTTCGATTAGCGCTACATCTGCTAAACTTGGCGAAGGCGCTGTCAACCCTAAGGATGTGCCTGCTGCAGTAAGTGGAAGCGGAACCTCCATCACGGTTACACCCAATGCACCGTTCCAAAGAGGAACACTTTATACTTTGACTTTGACGCAATTAAAAGGAGCAGATGGTGCTTCCTTCTTTGATGTCAGCCGTACCTTTACTACAGAAGGTCGTGCAGCTGGTGTCGTACCTAAACCTGAATCATTAGTTGGGTATTGGCGTTTTGATGATAATTCCAAGGACGAGCAAAATACATTTACTGCATCCAATACGGTAGCTGTAGTCTATGGTGCTGATCGATTTGGTCAAGCCAAAAGTTCTGCTTCATTTGATGGAGATAAGAGCATCATCGAAATCCCTATGGGTGACAAACTGGTAGCCAATAAAGATTTCACACTTTCATTCTGGATGAAATCCAATAGTACTGGCCACGTAAATGAAGTAGGCGACCCTGCTGGATATTTTTTATTCGGATTGGGGGCATTCAAAGGCTTCCAATTTGAAGTACCTGCTGACTTTGGTTCTTGTAAGTTGGCTGCATCTTATACTCTCGCCAATGGGACTTTTGCCTCTGAAGATCTATGGTTTAATGGAGATGGAAAGTCAAAAGATAATGGAGGATGGCAAGGATGGGATTTTGCAGCTAATATTCAATCTTCTGGTGGAGTAGCCGGTCTATTAAAAGATAAATGGGCTCATGTCGTTTGTACCTATAATGCGGTTGATAAATCTGGTAAATTATTTATTAACGGAGAATTAATGAAAAGTCAGGATTTTGATCTTTGGCCTGACGCGAAGAATACAACGGTTGGTGTTGGATGGCAAGGTGCAGCTCCTGAGCTTGAACCTATTTTGGCATTTGGGTTTATTAAATCCATCAATAGTAAACTTTGGGCTGATACGCCCTGGGGTGATTATGCCAAACCAACAGCTAATCATTATAAAGGCGATCTCGATGACATTCGTATTTATAAAACATTTCTGACTGCTGCAGAAGTGAAGTCATTGTACAATGCAGAGAAACCATAATCCAATTTTATAAAAATTTTTAGGGTGAAAGATTTTTGAGTCTTTCACCCTTTATTTTTCAAAAATGCAAAACAACTACCGCTTGGGTCAGATTCTAAAGATTAAGTATTTATCTATTGCCGTAGCTTGGATCGCCACACTCTCCACTTGTAAAAAAGATGGACCTGTTATTGACTATGGAAAACTTCAATTGATATCTGTTTTATCTGGTAACAATTCATTATTAGATCCACCTGCACTCACAGATGTCACGAGTGAAATCAATTTATTATTCAGCGTAGCAATAGATCCGACATCTAATAAAGCCATTACTTTAAAAGACCTTACCACCAATCAGGTTTTGGCCATCACCTATCAAAACCTGGATCAAGGAAAAATCATAAAAATCATAACACCTTCCTTGTTGACGGAGAGCACTAAATATCTTTTGAATATCTCTGATCAGCTTAAGGGCGCAAACAAAGAAAGATTCGAGGGAGTATTCTTATCCTTCGAAATAAAAAAAACGCCTTTAGAATTACTTGCCATTGCTATCGATACTATCCCACTGTCCTTAGGTAAAAGAAATTTAAATGTACCCTTGACGCCGACTGTTGAAGTGTCGTTTTCTCATATACTCACTGTAGATGTATTACAAAAACAAATCGTATTGGTCGGTAAAAAAAATCACGAGTTCACTGTAGAACAAAAGACGCCGATGACCTTTCTCATAAAACCTAAAGATAGACTACCTGATTATGCTCGTATCAATCTTTTGTTTCCTCCTACCTTAGGTGAATCCATCGGCCGTAGTTTCAAAACACAATCATACACGATCTATACTGTTATCGACGAGACACCAAAGTTTCCGCTCATTTCAGATGATGCTTTATTGACTTTAGTCCAATCACAAACGTTTAAATACTTCTGGGACTTTGGACATCCTGTCAGTGGTATGGCAAGAGAGCGCAATACAAGCGGAGATCTGGTGACAAGTGGCGGTACAGGGTTTGGGTTGAGCGCTATGGTAGTCGCAGTAGAACGCGGTTTTATTACTCGTGCAGATGCGGTGACTCGTTGGAAAAAAATTATTGATTTTTTGGGACGAGCAGATCGATTTCATGGTGCTTGGTCGCATTGGATGAGTGGCAATACAGGCAAGGTCATTCCATTCAGTCAAAAGGATGATGGTGGTGATCTGGTAGAGACTGCTTTTTTGATTCAGGGTCTGCTTACCGTAAAACAATATCTCAATCCTTCCTCAACGGAAGAAAAAAATCTTATAGAAAAAATCAATATCCTCTGGGAAGCGGTAGAGTGGTCCTGGTATTCCCAAAACAATCAAAAAGTATTGTATTGGCATTGGTCTCCAAAATACAACTGGGAGATGAATCATAGGATCAGTGGACACAATGAGACCATGATCGTATATGTCTTAGCAGCAGCTTCACCTAAGTATAGTATAGACAAAGAAACATATACTTCAGGTTATGCAAGAAACGGAGCGATTAGAAATGGTCGATCGTATTATTCTTTCATGTTGCCCTTAGGAGAAGATTTGGGAGGACCCTTGTTCTTTAGTCATTATTCGTTTATAGGCCTTGATCCACGGAAGCTTAAAGATGGTTATGCAGATTATTGGCTACAAAATGTCAGTCATTCTAAAATTAATCATGCCTATTGCAAAGCCAATCCTAGGGGTTTTGTAGGCTATGATGCTACTTGCTGGGGATTGACTGCTAGTGATAATGAAAGTGGATATAGTGCACATAGTCCATCCAATGATCGAGGGGTCATCACGCCCACTGCGGCATTATCTTCTTTGCCATATACCCCTATAGAATCTATGGATGCCATTAAACATTTTTATTATAGACTGGGTGATCGCTTATGGGGTCAGTATGGTTTTGTGGATGCTTTTAATGTCACGGAGGGATGGAATGCTTCTTCTTATCTTGCTATCGATCAAGGTCCGATCATTTGTATGATAGAAAATCATCGGACGGGATTGTTATGGAATCTCTTTATGAAGGATGATCAAGTCAAATCGAGTCTTACAAAACTTGGTTTTACGTTTTAATCACAAATTACGCAGTAGAGCGTAATTTGCCCTGGAAGGTGACGGATTAATTGATTGAAGATCAATTAATCCGAGATCGTTCAATAGTCCCGAGGCTTCGGGATCTTTGAACGATCCGAGGTATGAGGAGGTTAACTCCTCATGGCGAGCGTGCCTCGTCATTGAGAA
>JAYSTG010000612.1:0-2666 GCA_043719965.1 Saprospiraceae bacterium
GCTCTTGGACAATCATTACCCGATAGCGTTATTCGGAATTACAGCATTACGTAACTATTCAACTTAACATATGGCGTTCCACGATGTATTGTTGAAAAAACTCGATGTACCAACTTGTTTTTAATATTATTATACACAACCCCTCTGGCTTTCCTTCTCCAATTTTCCGATAAAAATATGCCCGGATTTGTGGATCCTATTGAATGGCTGATAAGACCCCATTGGAAACGATAGCCTTAACTTGTTGATTAGCCATTTTGCTTGTTTTGTCATTCCTTTTTATGGATGTACCTGAGGCAAAAGGGTGCGGTGCAGCACCAATATAATTTGCAAATTTTTTACTGCTTTTAACAGTACAAAAGTAATCAGTATAAGCGATCATATACCAAGAGATAATTGGACCTACACCAATAACGCTTTGAGCTAATTTATCGTTTTTGGCCAAGGCTTCCTTTGACTTGATAAGATGCTCGATATGCACTTCAATTTTATCAATACTGGCTTTAAATTGCCCGACTATCAAATTGTTGTCTCGTTCCAATTGATCATATAGAGCCGGTGCAAACTCGGCTTTCTGCTCTTTTAAACTACCGGCAATCGCTTTTTTATGTTTTATCAATAGCTCTCTTTGCGATAATAATTTCTTAAGCTCTACGATTTCCGGTTTTGCCAATGTAGAAGGAGTTAAACGATCGCGATGTATAAAAGCATAGTCGCAAATGATTCTTGAGTCAATTTTGTCATTCTTTCCTCTACTTAATCCTTTTTTGAAATGGATCTTCATAGCATTCTCTTCTAGACAAGGGATTCCTTGGGAAAGCAGCCAATACCACAAAGCTTTAGAATACGTGCCGGTATTTTCAAAACAGATAAACCACTCAGATTTATCCACTGCTGTGTGTTTTGCAAGTGCGTCAATCATTTTACTAAATCCTGGAATAGTGTTAACAAAATGATTCAAGTAGGAAGGATTCAGTCCGTCAGTCCATGATACCTCTACTGTCTTTTTAGATGCATCTACTCCAACAAAAAACTTGTACATTTAACATGCAGCAATTTTTATTGGAAATTGGTAAAGGTTTTGCCTTTGTAGCAAGGCAGTTCAGGATTTCTCTCCGCAATAAACATTATTCCATTGACCTTGTATTTTATCACCGTATTTTAAAATGCTTTGTATTGATTGATCTGAAAACTAAAAAAGTGAATCATGGTGATATTGGCCAGATGAACCTCTATCTTAATTATTTCAAATCAGAAGAAAATACAGAAGGAGATGGTGGACCGATTGGTATAATCCTATCTGCCGAAAAAGATGAAGTGATGGTGGAGTACGCCATGGGCGGTATCTCCAATAAAATCTTTGTATCAAAATACCAGCTGTACCTGCCGGATAAAAAACAGTTACAGAAAAAAACAAAAGCAATTATACATGAGAAATAAAATTTTTCAACCCCAGTCCGACTGGCTTATCCCCGCCCGTGCCGGTACGGACGCGGATGACCCGGTCGGACGGGGAGAAGGCAGTAAGTTAATTATTCAATTGAACTATACATAAATTACTATTATGAAAGCATCCGTAAAAATAATTTTGTTTTTATTATTGCCTGCTGTTGCCCCTGCGCAGAAAGACACTTTCAATATACAGAATCAGCAATATGAGTTGGATAGCCTGCATATAGCATTAAAGAGCGCAGTTAATGATACCCTTCGGATGGATTTATACAAAAAACTATCTTTTTTTTACATGCAGGCCAAAAGAGACAGCTCCCTTTATTATGGGCAACAGCAATTATTAATCAGTCAAAAATTAAGATTAAAATTATGGGAAGCTGATGCATTAGGCAATATTGGCTTTTTATACAGATATTTTGGAAACTATCCCCGCTCTCTGCAGTTTTTGTTGAACGCATTAGAAATTGCGGAAAACCCAGAAAGTGAAAAAAATTTCTGGCATATATCAAAAGCAGAAACCTCGGCAAAAGCCCGTTCGAATGTACTTGCCTCTATACACCTTTATTTAGGGGTTTTGTATGGTGACAATAATAACTTGGAACAGCAACTATTACATTGCAAACAAAGTCAAAAATTTGCGGCTGAAATTAATAATATGTATCGCTTATCCCTGGTTAATATGACTTTAGGAACAATCTATATCAACCTTCATAAGCTGGATTCTGCACTTGCTTATTCATTGAATGCCCTGGACTATAATAATCAATCAGCCGATAAAAAAAACAGGGGAATTATTCTGGGCAACATTGGTACTATTTATTTAAAAAAAGAAAATTATTCATTAGCAAAACAATATTTTTTAGAAGCGATTCAGGAAAGCCAAAAACTAAATAACCTTCAGTCTTTAGCAGGCTCCCATGTGAGTTTATCCAATTTATTTGCGCAAACAGGAGATAGTGATTCCAGTCTTTGGTATGCAAAAAAAGGATTAGAAATTTTTCAAACGATGGGCGGTTCCCCTAATGGATTAGTAAGTGCATATACTTGCTTGTTCTCAATATATAAGTTGAGAAACAATGTAGATAGTGCTTTTAAATACCAAGGGCTGGCAATGGAAGCAAAAGACAGCCTCAATAATGCTGAAAAAATAAAACAATTTCACAATATAGGATTTGATGAACAACTAAGGCTTCAGGAACTGGAGAAAGAAATAG
>JAYSTG010000613.1:0-2665 GCA_043719965.1 Saprospiraceae bacterium
GCATCCACGATTAGTGATCTCAAGCCGGTAAAGTTTGATAACACTTATATGGATCAAAATGATAATTACCTGATCATCACCCATCCTGCACTCAAAGCTTCAGCAGAACAATATGCAGCATATCGTAGATCCAACCTGGGCGGACCATTCAAAGTAAGAATCTTATATATTGATCAAATCTATGACCAATTTGGCTATGGTATGTCAAGACATGTTTTAGGATTGAAAAATTTTGGAATGTATATCCACAAAAATTGGGTAACACCTCAGTTTGTATTTATGATAGGCCGTGCTATGAATTATCGAGACCTTAGAGTAGATAATAATGTGACTCAATATGGCCATTTGCATCTCTTGCCTACCTATGGATATCCTGGATCCGATCACCTGATATTTGCGGTACCGGGAAGTAACCTGCCAGTGTTCAACTCAACGCGACTTGCTGCAAGCACGCCTGATCAAGTCATCACCTATCTCAATAAAGTAAAAGAATATGAAGATAAATTAATAAATCCTAAGTCCAATGATGACCTCTATTGGCGAAAAAGAGTGTTACACTTAGCCGGAGGAGGACCAGAAGACGGATTTGATCAAAAACTAGATGCATTAAAAAGTATTATTGAATCCAATGACCTTAGAGCTAAAGTATATGCAATCAAAAAAAGCTCATCTGATCCTGTACAAGGCGGAGTCTCTGAAATCGTAAAAAATATAGTCAATGAAGGAGTATTCATGAGCATGTATCTTGGGCATGGAGCAGTCACTTCTACAGAGATTGGATTGGATGATCCTGAGATATTTAATAATATCGGTAAATATCCAATTTGTTTTACGCTTGGCTGTAATTCCGGCAATATGCATACCACAAGCTATAGCTTGAGCGAATCCTTTATATTTTCAAAGAAAGGAGGAATTGCTTATTTCTCTTCATCCGGCATTGGTACGGACGATGGATACTATAGATATGGTGACTTTCTATACAAATCGCTTGGACGGGATTATTATCAAAAAAGTATTTCTGAGGCTCATTTTGCTACCTTAAGGAATTTTGAAAATGCTAGATCTATTTTTTCAGTTGCATTAAATCAACAACATACGATACAGGGTGATCCGGCAATAAAATTTAATTATAATGGTTCGCCCGACCTGACACTCGATTTCAAAAGTTTTCAAACTATACCAGAAAACGTTCAAGCCGAACAGGAAAAGCTTCAGTTTAAATTTACACTTTGGAATCTGGGAAGGCATACCAACGAAAATATAGAGTATGAAGTAAAACATCAATTGCCCGATGGTAGTGTACTTACCTATTTGTTCTCTGAACGACTGACGGAATCCTTCAAGGAACTCACTGTAAGTCTTCCTATGCCACCAAATGTTGAAGGAAATAATGTTATTTATATTAAAATTGATCCCGGTAATAAGATAGTAGAAGGCCCAGTTCCATTTGCAGAAAATAACAATGAATTGAAAAGTAGTTCTAATGGAATTGTGGTAGGCATATTTAATAATGAAGCGCGACCGATTTATCCTAAAAACTTTGGGATTGTAGGTGAATCCAATATTGAACTTAAAGCCTATACTACCAATGCATTTAGCAAAGTAGCTAACTATTATTATGAATTGGATACTACTGCATTGTTTAACTCCTCCCTGGTGAGGAAATCAACTGTGCGTCAACGTGGAGGATTGATTGCTTGGAAGCCTGATTTAAATTGGCAAGTGAATAAAGTATATTATTGGAGGATAGCCTCTGATACAACAGGCACGGGTAAATCATTTTTCTGGACGACCTCTTCTTTTATCTATTTGCCAGGCCAAGGTCCAGGGTGGAATCAATCCCATCAATATCAATTTGCATCCAATCTTCCGAATCAGTCACTCTTTACGGAGCCCCAGACTGGTACTTGGAAAATTGCCAATGAATCAGTAAGTATAGTTGCAACCAGTATAAATCAGGAAGCTGAGCCAGGTGGATTTTCCAATGTTAAGATTAATGGTGCAAGATTCACAAGAGATAATAGAGCGTATCAATCTGAGCTTATCTTGACTATTTGGGATCCTGAATTAGGCTTGGTAAGGAATCCAGTAGGTGGGCGTGATGGAGCTAAGAATGTATTTTCGGTTCCAGCGCCAGGTTACTATTTTCCCATGGATAAAAATACTGTCGAGGAGCGACAAAACCTTATTCGTTTTATGGAACAAGGAGTAAAACCTGGTCAATACGTAATAGTCATCACACATATTGAACCTGGTAAATCTTATTTTCCTGATTTTTGGGAGGGAGATTCTACTCAATTAGGCAAGACTTTGTTCGATGTATTTGAAGCAAATGGCGCTAGACAGATACGTGATCTTGTGAAACCAGATACCTATTCTTACCCTTATGTTTTTGTTTATAAAAAAGGAACAGGATTGATTGATGAGCGTGTTTCGAGAAATGGGTTAAGCGTCATTGCAAATTTTGAATTACCCCTTAAAATGCTATCTGGTTCACATGAATCTGTACTTATAGGACCTGCTATTAGCTGGCAACAATTTGAATGGAAACTTATGGACAATAGAGCAAAGTCAAATAATACCGTAGTGATTTATGGTCATATCGATCAACTACAATTTGATACCATTTATAGTGGATCGGAAAGTGCTTTTGACCTCAGCCAGG
>JAYSTG010000614.1:0-2663 GCA_043719965.1 Saprospiraceae bacterium
CCAAAAAATTTAATAGAGCATGGTTCGATCCAAAAGGATATTGTGCTTTTCGCATATCAGAATCAAATCGAACTCTGGAATGCAAAATTATATGATGAAGAGTTGGCTAAAGAGCCTTCTCAATTTAGTGAACTAGCAGCTAAAGTATTTGCAGGGCAAGTGAATAACCAACCTACAAACACTAAAGTTTGAATACATACCATGTACCGGCTATGGTGCAAGAGACCCTTGATGGGTTAAAGATCAGACCGGATGGTATATATGTAGATGTCACGTATGGTGGAGGAGGTCATGCACGGGCCATCTTAGACCAGCTGGGCGCCAAAGGGCGCCTGATAGCATTTGACCAGGACGAACAAGCATTTCGAAACAAACTAGATGATCCGAGATTATTACTCATCCATTCTAATTTCAAATTTGTCAGGCGATTTTTAAAGTACTATGACATAGCAGAAATAGATGGATTGATAGGAGATCTGGGTGTATCATCTCACCAATTGGATTTGCCGGAGCGAGGCTTTGCTTTCAGACATAAGGAGCTGAACTTGCCATTGGATATGCGCATGAATCAAGCTCAGCTGTTGACTGCTGCGGATATGATCAATCAATATGATTCAAAATCCTTAGAGCAAATCTTTAAAGATTACGGTGAGATCTGGAATGCAGCCAAATTAGTGGCGGCAATTCAAAACTATCGGTTGAAGCAAGACATTCAGACCATTGGTCAGCTGGTGCAGATCGCAGAACCGATAGCGGTGGGATTGCTTCATCAGTATATGGCTAAAGCATTTCAAGCTTTGAGGATTGCAGTCAATGACGAACTCGGTGCATTGAAACAGCTATTGGAAGATGCAGCGCAAGTGATCAAACCTGGAGGAAGATTAGTGATCATTGCCTATCACTCCCTGGAGGATCGAATGGTAAAGCATATGGTTCAGTTTGGAAATGTAGAAGGACATGTTCGTCAAGATCAGTTTGGAAATAAACTACGATTATTTGAAGCTATATCGAAGAAGCCGATACGGCCTACAGAAGAAGAGATAAAAGAAAACTACAGGGTGCGCAGTGCCCGACTACGAGTCGCTGAAAAGTCAGCGAAATAAAACTGCGAAAAGAAAGAATAAGATATGCTGTGATCTCTAAAAGGGGGTGACGGTAGTATGATTTTATTAAGCTTTTAAAAAAAAAGAAAATGGAAACAAGGTCTCAAAATAAACTACTCAACAATTTCTTGGCCGGTGGGATGGTCCTGAAAAACCTTCCATTTATTTATTTTTCAGGTCTATTGGCATTGTTTTACATAGCCAATGCCCACGCGGCTGAGAAAAAAGTTCGTACTATCTACAAATTACGAGAAGAGGTCAAAGAGCTCCGATGGCAATACATGTCTTTTAAATCCGAGTTTTTATTTTCTAGCTCGCCCACTCAATTGGCCAATGATGTAAAAAATATGGAGTTGGGCTATTCTAAAAATGCTTCCAATAAAAAATTGATCAAGTAAGATATCGGATGAAAGACGAAATCATCATACGGACCTATATTATTTTCCTTGGCTTTGTCCTAGTTGGATTCGTCATATTGGGTAGAGTAGTACAGATTGGAGTCATCGAAGGTGATCGATGGAGATCCAGAGGAGATAGTCTATATGTACGGCATCAATCTATCGAAGCAGAACGAGGTAATATTTTATCCTCTGACGGTAGACTTTTGGTGACCTCTCTTCCATTATTTGATGTGAGAATGGATTTGTTATCAGTGAGTAAAGAAAAATTTATTAAAAATGTAGATTCATTGGCCTTATGCCTTTCAAGATATGTCAACCCTGGTGCATCTGAACGATCGTATCGAGATCTACTTTGGAGGGAACGACAAGCGGGTAATCGATACTTGATGATCAAGGATGAAGTATCCTATAGTGAAATGGAACGGATCAAAACATTTCCACTCTTCAGAATGGGTCAGCACAAAGGTGGACTCATCATCGTGAAACGATCCAGACGCGAGCGCCCTTATAGAATGTTAGCATCTCGTACCCTTGGATCCGTACGTGATGGAGCTAAGCCTGTTGGGCTTGAAGGATACTATGATAGAGTATTGGGTGGTGAGAAAGGAAGCCAATTAGTACAAAAAGTAGCCAAAGATATCTGGGTACCCGTAGATGACATCAGCGACTATGAACCTAAAAGAGGTCAGGACATCGTGACGCATATAGATATAGATATACAGGATGTAGCCCAACAAGCATTATATAAATCGATAGCGCATCATAATGCGTTAGGTGGATGTGCGGTCGTCATGGATGTAAAAACAGGAGCGATCAAAGCAATGGCTAATATGTCTCGGGTGGGCGATGATATCGGTGAATACTTCAATTATGCAGTAGGTGAAGCCACAGAACCTGGATCTACTTTTAAACTAGCCACTATGATGGCCTTATTTGAAGATGGTTATATCAGTCCGACAGATCGTGTCAATATCGGAAACGGAGAAGTCACTATATGTGGTAAAAAAATAAAAGATTCTGAGCATCATCCAATATCCAATCCTTCATTGCGACAAGCTTTTGCTATGTCATCTAATGTGGGTATTGCAGTGACTGCTAATACCTATTATAAAGACAATGGGAAAAAATTCATACAACGATTAAAACAATTTGGGCTGAA
>JAYSTG010000615.1:0-2661 GCA_043719965.1 Saprospiraceae bacterium
AAAATGCTTGCTCGCCTGGTACATCAGAAGATAGTACTTTTTTTTCTTCAGGCTGTAATAAAGGGTATCCTGTATTTCGATCCAATAAAATTAATTCACCCATTTTAGTAGGCTGAATCAATATTTCACGAGGCTGACCTTGCCACGGTATGGTTGCGAGGGTGGGGGCACAGGGTAGATCATAGTCCCAGATATCATGTTTTACTGTTTGATAATGCCAGATTCGTTTACCATTGATTGCATTCAATGCAATTATACAATTTGCAAAAAGATTAGCCCCCTTCCGATTAGCTCCATAAAAATCATAGGTAGGGGATCCGGTAGCTACGAATACAATTCCTTTTTGAATATCAAGGCTCAGGCCTCCCCAATTATTTGTTCCTCCATAATTTTCATCTGTGCTTCTTTGCCATGTTTCGTAGCCAACCTCTCCTTGTTCAGGTATGGTATGAAATATCCATTTAAATGATCCATCTCTAGCATTGTAAGCTCTGATATGACCAGGTGAAGCTTCATACCCTTCGCCAGTAGCAGAACCGATGATAAGCAAGTCTTGGTAAATGATTCCAGGTGTGGTGAGTGAAATGGAGGTCTTCGCAGTATCTCGACCCAAATGATCTCTTAAATCTATTTTACCCTGATGACCAAAATGATTATACAAACTACCTGTCAGAGCATTTACGGCATAAAGATAGCTACCTGCTGGAAAAAAAATATATTCTTCAGTTTTATCTTTCCAATATGTTACTCCTCGATTGATGCCGGCAGCAATATCATGTCCATAGGGTTTAAATCTCCATAATTCTTTACCGGTAGAAGCATTTAAAGCTATAAGGTGCATGGAAGGCGAAGTAATATATATCCTATCCTTTATGATGATAGGATTACACTCTATAGTGGTTCGTTGCCCAGCATCTCCTGTATGAAATGTCCACGCAGGTCGTAGCTGATGCACATTGACAGTATCTATTTGATTTAAATCAGAAAACTGAGAAGCTTCTTCCGAGCCTCTGTAAATTTCCCATCCATCATGTTTTTTTGTTTTGTATTGACATCCTGACATTACCATGACTATCACTAAAAGTAAAGACAAGATTTTGAATAACTTGGAATGTGCCTGAACCATTATTTAAATCTAATGCTTTTGAGGAAGTATTTCTTCAATAAAATTTAAATTTGTTTTAATTTTAAAATATAATTTATGGGAATTACTATTCATTATCATGGTAGACTTAAAGCAGAGCCATTGCTATCAGCAATGGTCGAAGAGGTCAAAGAAATTGCGGATGTAAATAAATGGAATTACCAGTTGTTTGAAACAGAATTTCCTGAAACCATCGGTCGAGGAATAGTAGGTGAGAGTGCATTGTATGGGATGTTATTAAAAGTACCAGATTGTGAGTCGATTATGCTTTGTTTTTTAGACGACCGGCGGATTATCAACCCATTATGGTTGCATTTAATCGAAACCGGTGAGACGGATGAAGCAGAATATAGGTATTCAGCTTTTACCAAAACACTGTTTGGGGGTATAGATGCACATCTTCGTATCATTCATTTATTAAAATATCTGAGCGTGAAGTATTTTGAACATTTTGAACTCATGGACGAAGCGGAATATTGGGAAACAGGAGATGAAGACAAAGCTCGTAAGAAGTTTAATTTTTTAGGCAAAATGATTAATAAATTATCTGATGCTTTAAGTGATATTCAAGCGGGACCTACAGAAACTGTACTGCAACTAGCGGATAGAATCAATCAAAGGCTCAAAGATTTTTTTAATGATCGGATATCAAAAGAATAATCATAATTGACCAGGATGTTCAAGTTAACCTGAAGTCAAAATACACCCCTTTAATATGACATCTTTGTTTGTTATTTATGACAGAATCTAGCTTCGATTCCTTTACCTTTGCCGAACCAAAATCAAAGCAAATAAAATTAAATGAAAAAACACAATTTTAATCCAGGCCCGGCGATTTTACCTTATGTGGTACTGGAGGAAGCTTCACAAGCCATCCTTGATTTTAATGGCAGCGGACTTTCAATTTTGGAAATATCTCATCGGGGCGCTGAGTTCACATCGATTATAGAAGAAGCGATCAGTCTTACTAAGGAATTATTAGGGCTATCCGATGAATATCATGTGTTATTCACTACAGGAGGCGCCAGTACTCAATTTTTTATGCTTGCTCAAAATCTACTCAATACAAATGAAACGGCAGCCTATGCCGATACAGGCACCTGGGCAAATAAAGCGATCAAAGAAGCGAAAGGTTATGCTACTATTAAAGTAATTAATTCATCAAAAGACAAAAACTACTCCTATATCCCTAAAGATTTTGGTGGAATTCCTGTAGAGGCAAAATTTTTACACCTGACCAGTAATAATACCATATTCGGTACCCAGATTCACCAGTGGCCAGAGGTAGCATTACCAATAGTATGTGATATGTCATCTGACATATTTAGCCGACCCATACTTGTGGAAAAATTTGGATTGATTTATGCAGGTGCACAAAAGAACCTTGGCCCATCCGGCGTCACGATGGTCATCCTACGAAAAGATATGGTACGCACCGATTTGACTCATCATATGCCTCCAATGTTGGATTATAAAACCTATATCGCCGAAAATTCATTATACAATACTCCTCCGGT
>JAYSTG010000616.1:0-7020 GCA_043719965.1 Saprospiraceae bacterium
TTAAAAAAGTGATATATAAGAAGTATAATTATTGTGTAGAGGTATATTATTTAAATTTATCAATTGAATTTATTTATTCGAATAAGTCTAATTGAACCAAGGGATGAATGAACTTTCTGACTTCCAAAACAGGAATCGGGTTATCTGGTAATCCAAATTTTTTCTTTGCAATCTTTACTTGAGAATTTATGATTGTAGACATCGTGCCTTCACCTTTCATTCTAGTTCCAAATCGATGATCACCGACACTACCACCATGACATTCAGCAGTCCTATGCAATACTTTGTCTGCACGATCCGGAAAATTTTTTAATATCCAATCTTTAAATATTACTTCGACAGCTCCATTGAGTCTAAGTAAAGTATAATAAAAGTCCCAGGCGCCTGCTTCCTTACTTTTTCTTACCATGTGATAGATCTCATGATCTGTCAATCCAGGTATTAAAGGGGCCATCATGACACTGACCGGTATACTTTGATTACTTAATGCTTCTACCACCTGAAGCCGTTTATGAATCGTGGAAGTTCTAGGTTCTAATTTTGATCGAAGGTTTTCGTCTAAGGTAGTGATCGAAATTACGACCTGAATTAATGAATCCTGGGCTAAACTCAAAAGGATATCAAGGTCTCGTAAGATCAATGCATTTTTAGTAATGATGCCTACTGGTTGTCTAAATTCTAGGCAGATTTCCAATAACTTTCTTGTTAGCTGATAGGTCTTTTCTGCGGGTTGGTAACAATCCGTATTTCCTGAAATCATGATGGGCTGGCAGACATAGTTTTTTCGATTTAAAAACTTTCTCAATAATTGAGGGGCTTCGTGTTTTACCAGAATAGTCTGTTCAAAATCAAGTCCAGCGCTATAGCCCCAATAGGGGTGAGTATTCCTCGCATAACAGTATACACACCCATGTTCACATCCCTGATATGGGTTCATGGAATAGGGCAAGTGAATGTCAGGGCTGTTTACGGTATTGACAATAGTTTTTGCTGAAGTCGGTAAGAATTTGGTTTCCGGAGATAAGCTTAGGGGCTTATCGGAAACCAGATGGGCGAAAGGATTGGAAGGATTGAATTGCGCCCCTCTACCTTTGATATAATCTGTTTATTTATTAGACATAATAGAGTCGAATATATAGACAATTATCCATTAAACCCAAAAAAAAGTCCCGACTTTTCGGGACTGAGCGTGGATAATTTTTGGGTTTTGGTACTAGCTTAGTTGAGTTCAAGCAAGTTGATCAAACCTCATGGGGTAAAAATAAGTGTAAAGATTAAATGAAATCAATCAGCAGCCAATTTTAATAAAACATTAATTGAGCTATGGAATATTCAATGATTTCTCAAGGAATATAAAAAGTCTAGTCTCGTTTTAACCCAAGAGTCTCTAATCCTTGATTGAAAATAATATCTACAGGGATATTCTCATGCGTCAAACCATTCAGGTCCTGTTTCAATTCCTCTGATATCACGCATTTTTCGGCCATAAGCTTGGATAAGGCTTCATAATCACCGTCTCCTTGAATTTGAAGAATTAACTTTATCAGGGCTTCAGTGGCCGTATTAAATTTATCAAAATTTACGATATAAGTCCCATCGGTTTTTCTTTCTATCGCTCCTTGATCTTTGAAAAAATTAAATCGGAGTAAGTTAGCCTTGCCATGTGCACTGGAAGCGCCGAAACGAATCGATCTAAATACACTGGCCACAAAGGTCACTATGTAATCTTGTAGATCACCCGATATCTCCCCCTGTTTAAGCAACTGTTGAATCATATATAATCCCAGGAGATCAGCTTTGCCCTCTTCCAAGGCAGCGTAATGTTCTTTCAATGCATTTCGTACGGTTCCTTTCCCATTGATCGTATTTTGAATACCCAATCCATGAGCAACTTCATGAAACATGACATTAGAAAAAAAAGCGTCACCCGTGATGTTTTTGCGTTGATCAGCATGGATTAGCTTATTTGCAATGGGTTGAAGTATAGTAATAAACTTAGCTTGAATGGCGTTTTTAAGTTGTAATCTACGTGTTCCTTTTTTTGCTTGCACTCGCTCATCATTGGGAAGATTGATCGCAATAGTCTTGCTTCCACTATTTCCATCACCGGCATAATAGATCACATCATAGGCATTGAGGTCAGACGCAGTGCCCGGTTTTTCTTTTTTATATTTTTCATCGACCGGTATCCCTTCTTGAAGTGCAGGCAGCAGTGCTGCATATTTGTTTAGTCGTTTACTCCAAGCTTGGTCCTTTACCAATACATAAGCTTCATGAGCAGCTCGATAACCATAGAGCCCATCTTCATACGTTTCTATTGGGCCTACAACGATATCAAGTGTATTATCTTTCATATCCATCCAAGCCAAATCACTGGCGAGATAATCATCTTTAAGCAAGGCACTGGATCTTAAAGTCAAATATTTTTTTAATCCCGCATCTTCTGCAAGGGTGGCAGCTTTAAGTAGTAGATCAGATGCTTTTTTAATCTCATCTTTAAAGTATACATGGTATGGAATAGTAATTAATTTCCCTTTTGCATCCCGCCTAACCATAGAATAAAGTCCTTTTTTATCTTTCAGTGAGGCACTTTCAAACTCTTCCTTAGTCATATCCTTTGGATAAAAGCCCGATCCTTCCGGCTTGGCTTGTATGCCTTCGATGAATGGTTTATTTCCATCCAATCGGTCCCAAGGACCATAATTAATCAAGACATACTCTCTATATCTTAGATCTTTTAAGGAGTCGAGAAGTACCTCATGTTCTGCATAAGCTTCTTTCCAAAATAAACCATCCATGACCTTTGCGACTTCGATCAAAATGGGGATCATTGCTTTTTCCTTTTCAGTCAAAGGAGCAGTATCAGTAAGGAGATCTATTTTGACATATTTTTCCAAAGACTGTTGGATAGGGTCTTTTTTAATTTCTACTGTGATACTATCTAATACAGCAGCAGTAGCTACGGTCGGTGCAGGAGGAGCATCTACTTTTTTCTTGCAATGCATAAAGCTTACACTAAAAAGGACAATTAACAAGCCAACTAGAAATTTCATAATTAAATAGATTAAATTTATTGGAGGTGTTCAAAATCAAGAGCCTCAAAATTAATAAAAGCATTTTCAGGCGCTTTTTTTAAAACTTTGATTCCTGAAAATTGACGATCTGTTCCTCTATCACTGGATAAGAATATATTTCCATACCGGACATAGCTATCCCATGGGCAGGTAAATAAAGGCAAGCTGTCAGTCTGATTGCGATAAAAAGCCCATTGAGATACCAGACTGCTATTCTTACCAACCCACACATGATATTTGTTTTGTGGCGTAACGCCTACACTATCAAAAGTCAATTCTATCACATCCGATGAGATGCCTTTAGCAGTCGTGTCTTCTTTCAAATATTTTAAAATCACTCCTCCATCCATAAATTTAAATGGGGCGGCTAACCAATAGACATCATTGATCCAAGTCTTATAAGCTGCTTCTAAATATTTATTCAGCGTATCCTGATCCGTCCATTCCTTACCATCCTTAAAGACTTTTCCTGTCCTCGTCTTCAAATCAAGAATAGTCTTGGTATCATTGGATACTTGTTCAATTCTCACTTTTTCATGTGCTTTATCCCAAAGTAACCACCTACGATCAAAGAAATTGAATTTTAGTACATTCAGACTGTCCCAAGCCTGTGCTCCACCGCTCGCTTCTATAACATCTTCAGCTACCCTGATTGCTTCTGGGTCGGATAAATCTGCATTAAAGTTGTTAGCATTTGAAGTCAAATTTTGAGTTGACTCATTTTTACATTGAATCCATAAGAAGGCAATATTGAACAATATTAAATATAGGATCGGTTTCATACGTTATTGTTTTAAAAGATTATAAAGATACCATTACCCGTTCGAGTGACCAAGCCAATTTTTCAAAGCCCATTTTAAAAACTAAAAACACTAAAATCCGTCAAAAGTCTGTCTCAGGATAAGAGTCAAAGTTCATTTTCTACCACCTTCATTTTTTTCTCCTATTTTTGTCTACATTTTAAAAAAATCATAACTGCATGTTTGAATCCATCCATGATAATTTAGAAAATGCCTTTAAGTTTTTGAAAGGCGAAAACAAAATCACAGAACTCAATATCGCCGATGCTATCAAGGAGATCCGTCGGGCATTAGTCGCAGCGGATGTAAACTATAAAATCGCTAAAGAATTTACGGATACGGTAAAAGATAAAGCCCTCGGTACTGAAAATGTATTGAAATCCGTCAAACCTGGTGAGCTCATGACGAAAATCGTGTTCGATGAGCTGACTAATCTTATGGGTGGACAGAGCGCTGGAATAAATATCAAAGGGGAGCCTGGAATAATCTTGGTAGCAGGTCTTCAAGGTAGTGGAAAAACCACATTTTCAGCTAAACTAGCGAATTACCTTAAAACTAAAAAAGGCAAAAACCCGCTCTTGGTGGCTTGCGATGTATACAGACCAGCGGCCATAGACCAATTATCAACCTTAGCTGAACAAATTCAAGTCGCTATTTTTAAAGAAGTTGAAAATAAAAACCCGGTGGAGATAGCTCAACATGCTATTGCTTTTGCGAAACAAAATCGACACGATGTAGTGATCATCGATACGGCTGGTCGGACCACTTTGGACGAAGCTATGATGTCCGAGATACAAAATATCAAATCCACGATCAATCCTACTGAATCTTTATTTGTTGTAGATGCTATGATAGGACAAGATGCTGTCACTACGGCGGCAGCCTTCAATGAAGCCATAAATTATGATGGAGTAGTATTGACCAAACTCGATGGTGATACCCGAGGTGGTGCAGCGCTGTCAATAAAATATACAGTAGGCAAACCGATCAAATTCGTATCCACTGGTGAAAAAATGGATACCCTGGATGTGTTTTATCCGGATCGGATGGCTCAGCGGATTCTCGGTATGGGTGATATCGTGACCCTCGTGGAAAAAGCCCAAGAACAGTTTGATGAAAAAGAAGCAAAGGAGCTTGAGAAAAAAATTCGAAAAAACAAATTTGATTTCAATGATTTTTTACAACAAATCAACCAAATCAAAAAAATGGGAGACCTCAAAAACTTGGTATCAATGATGCCAGGGGTGGGTAAAGCGCTTAAAGATGTAGATATTAATGATAGTGCATTCAAAAAAGTAGAGTCCATCATCCAATCTATGACCCTTGTTGAACGGGCTAATCCGGAATTATTGAATATGAATCGCAAAACTCGAATTGCAAAAGGTTGCGGTCAATCGATACATGAAGTGACGGCATTCATCAAACAATTTGATCAAATGAAACAAATGATGCAACAGATGACCAGTGGTAAGGGCATGGGCAATATGATGAAACAAATGCAAAACATGAAAGGCATGAATTAATTCCTAAACATTTTTAATCTATAAATTTTTAAAACTATTCTATGAAAATCATCAACCAATTTTTGATTGTTGCTTTGCTCATTGCTTCAGCCTGTGGCCCTAAGACGGGATCAAAGGTCACTAAAGCTAACGAAACCAAACCTTTGTCTACAGAAGTGGTCAAAGCGAATACTCCTACATCCCCGCCCTCACCTCCAGCCCCTGTGACGACTACATCGGCTCCTAGTTCCTCCATTGCACTTGACATGAGTTCGAAGGTACCTACAGACCCATCTATACGGACAGGGGTCTTACCAAATGGCATGACCTATTTTATCAAAAAAAATGGTAAGCCGGAAAATCGTGTGGAACTTAGATTAGCTGTCAAAGCAGGATCAATCCTTGAGGATCCCGATCAATTGGGTCTTGCCCATTTTGTAGAGCACATGGCATTTAATGGAAGTAAAAATTTTAAAAAGCAAGAATTGGTAGATTATTTAGAATCCGTAGGAACACGTTTTGGTCCCGATCTCAATGCTTATACCAGTTTCGATGAAACGGTGTATATGTTACAAGCGCGTACAGACGAGCAAGATAAACTACAGAAAGGACTGTTGGTCATGGAAGATTGGGCAAGCGGAGTTTCTTTCGACCCTGTAGAAATCGATAAGGAGCGAGGAGTAGTGGTTTCTGAATGGCGAACAGGACTCAGTCCGGATCAACGTATGTTCCAAAAACTACTACCCGTAATTTTATTCAATTCACATTATGCCAATCGATTGCCGATAGGGAAACCCGAGATTATAGAAAAAGCAAGCTATGAAGCTGTAAAACGATTTTATAAAGATTGGTATAGACCGGAACTCATGGCTATCATGGCGATCGGTGATATCGATCTTGATAAAACTGAAATGGAATTGAAAACAAGGTTTTCAAAAATTCCAGCATCCGGTACCAACGTTAGAAAACGAGAGGATATCCAAGTTCCAATGCACGCTGATACTAAGGTGATCATCGCCACAGATAAAGAAGCAGCCTTCACACAAGTACAGATGTTCAACAAACATCAAAAAAAACATCCAAGTTCTATTCAAGACTTTAGAAATAGTTTATTGGCTACATTTTACAATGACATGCTGGCTGTCCGACTAGATGAATTGGCACAAAAACCTAATCCGCCATATACCTTTGCGAATTCAGGATATGGAGATTTTCTTGCAAACCTAAACGCGTATTCCAGTTTTGCAATGACTGGGGAAGGAAAGGCAATGGATGGAATGAAAGCAATATTGATAGAAAATGAAAGAGCCTTTCGTCATGGGTTTACAAGTACTGAATTTGAAAGGCAGAAAGAAGATAAGTTGAGGAAACTTGAGTCTGCCGTCAAAGAAAAAGACAAAACTGAATCCGGTAATCTTGCTTCGAGTTTGGTGAGCCACTACCTTGAAGGATCTTTCATATTGAGCCCAGAGCAAGAATTGGAAATCTCAAAAAAACTGATCCCGACGATTGATATCCTCGAAATCAATTTGCTTCCTAAAAAATGGATGACTGATCAAGGTAGAGTGATAGCCATAACCGGTCCAGAAAAAGCCGGCATATCCTACCCTTCCGAGCCGGATATATTAAAATTATTAGCTGAGA
>JAYSTG010000617.1:0-7018 GCA_043719965.1 Saprospiraceae bacterium
TTTGTAAAAAATGCAAAATGACCTCTTATTTGTTAACCCAATTTTCAACTAAGTTTGGGACAAGCCCTTCTTCGTACATTCATTGAATAAATTAGCATAAAAGTACTATTAAGTTACAGAATGACTCAACTATATTCATTATCCGAACTATGAAATACGGTCTTACTGCGGTGCTTTTTTATGCCTATTCCCTGGCCGCGTTTGGCCAAAGAGTAATAACTGTTCAAAATCCAATGTTTCATAAGGATCAGTTATGGTATTCCTGCAATTTTTCCCAATTACGCTCAACTGAACAAATAGATATTCTATCTGCTAATCATGTGGAAGAAAAATCTGCAGCTATTCGAAAATATGAGAAAAAATTTCTAAATATTGTTGATTTTTCAACTGAAGCTTTCGAAGGAATCTCTCAAAAATTAGTGAAGCCTATCAAAAAACACCGAAACTATCGCTTTTTCTTTAGTGCTAGTCGCGATACAGGCTTTGTGAATAAAAGAGATACCAATAATGTGAATAAACGAGCACTAAAACTTTATGTTTTTGGGGGCCCTGCTAATTGTGGATTCGGAGAACTCCTAGCAGCTCCATTGAGCATTTATAATCATGAATGGGCTAAGTATAGTATGACCTTAAGAGCTAATCAGAATTGGAGTCATATGATTATTTATGCAGCATATGATGACCTTAAAACCGATCAACATTCAAATACCAGTCAATCCTTTTTATTATTCAAACCAGATGGAGCGCCTATTCAGACTGTTTTTAGGGCAAAATCTTTTAAAAAAGACTACGATCCCAACGTATTTAATGCAAACGCATACTCCAAATTATCTTTTGGTGGTATCCTAATGATGTATGAGATAAGCCCTAAAGTCATCAATATTTTTGATCATAAAGGGGAAATAATGTTGCAAGATTCTCTCAGAAAAGATCTAGATCACAATCTCTTATTTGATACGATTTTGAATCGGTTTCGGGGCATCGACTATCTATTCCTAGTCATGAACGAAAGTAAGTATAGAGCCAAACGCCTCAATCTGATAAGCTATCTCAAAACAAAGTATCCATGGATCTTGCCTTATTCCGAAATTACACGATTTAGCACAGTACTCCATAAAAAGAAAAAGGGTTCTTCTGTCAAAAATCTTGCTGCGTACAAAGCAGAATTAGGTGACTTGCTGATCGTAGAGCAAGTCAATAGTGCCAAGGGTAAGTAAAATAGATATAATGACGCCGTAAAAAAACGCACCACAATAAATTAAAGTGTACGAGAAGGGTACTTACTTCACAGCCTGTCGTGCCAATAACTTCCAGACACTATTTACCTTGGTCCAGATGAGTAATACCTTTAAATTAACAGGATTCGATTTGCCTTCACTGATAGTCTCTCCTGTAACAGTATGGCGTATCCAGGCCACATCACCTTTTACCGTGACATCTACATTCTTGACATCCCAGGTTACTACATCTAATCTTTTGCTAATATAGCTTTTGATGAAAGCATCTCGATTTTCCAGCAGACCATTCGAGTGACCATAAGTCAATTCATCGGCTGATAGATAACTTAAGGTAATTGAATCTGAATTGATCATAGCTCTGGTAAGTGATTTAAGGGATAACTCTAAGGCTGAAATCTCCAGATTTAGATCTCGAAGATATTGTAGATGCTGTGGCAACTGCACTGTGGCTCTTGAAGATTCATCTTCGATCAAATGGTATTTTACTCCTATCTCTTTAGCTGCTTTCATGACTTCGGCAATATTGACATCTCCTTGACCAAGCACGACATTTCGTTCTTTATCTTGTCTTCCATTGAGATTATCTATGGAGCCGATCATTCGATCCTTAAGATGTGTCAATGGAAATCGGGTAGGGTATTTCCTCATGATAGCTGCAGGATCTTGACCCGGATTTCTAATCCAAAACACATCCATCTGAAAATTGACATATAGAGGGTCTGTCTTCTCCATCATATAATCAAACATTGTTCCTGGGCCAGGGTAGGGTCTGAATTCATAACCATGGGGATGATATACCAAGGATATCCCCGCTTCAGCAAATTGTTTACCTGCTTTATTAAAAACGGCCACTCCTTTTTCCATATCTGCAAAGGTGAAATCATCGCCTTGATGGGGAATCCAATAACACACTGCATATTCTGCTTGAAAAAACTTATGATTTTCAATAATGACTTTGATACTGTCAGGATGTTCAAGTTTATCAAAGTTTACTCCAGAGGCAACCACATCGAAGCCATGTTTATCCAACAGTTTCTTATACTCTACTCGATTCATACCTCTTGCACCTGCACCTTCGATATATTTTATACCTAATTCTTTAAGCTTGATCAAGCCTTCTTCAGGGCCGTTTTGCATCATTCCTCTGGCGGTACCCATGATGATGCCTACTTCTTGTGCGTGTATGGTAAAACAATACAGACTGAGGAATAATAAAATAATAGTTGATGATTTCATATCTATCTTTTTAATGTATAAGGTCAAATTTAGCATAAATTACTTTGTAGATAGATTGAATTGAAATAACTTTTAGAAAATTTTATTTAAGCAAAGGAACTATCAATGGGTATCAACGCAATCTTAAAATTATTTTGATAGATTCTAAGACAATTTTGTATAATTTAAAAGTGTACTTTTTAATCTGGAAGTAATTTTGCCAACTAGCCTTTTTGGGCTTAGGACCCAAACTCCTTCACCAAAACCCGAGAATCTCTTGTTTCCACTACTTTTGATCTAATTAACATGAAAGACTTCAGCATAACTGGTAAAGAATTAATTGAACTTGGTTTTCCCCAAGGATCACTAATTGGTCTTGCGATTGATCATTTAAGGTTCAAAAAAATAGCTGAAAGTAAGGAGGCTTTAATGGATCAGTTGAAATCACTTTTAGTAAATCCAGCAGCATACACCGATCATATACAGTTGGGGCCCATAGCTGTTGAATTAATAAGTCAAAGAAGTAAACTATTGGATGCATACATTCTGATGAAGGAAAAAAGTGACCCTTATACTATATATGGAGCCAACCAAATCGAGCAAGGTGCTCTAGATCAAATGGCAATCGCCATGAAATTGCCAGTGATTGTGGCCGGAGCGTTGATGCCCGACGCTCATCAAGGCTATGGGCTACCTATTGGAGGTGTATTAGCTACAAACAATGCTGTCATCCCATATGGAGTGGGGGTGGACATTGGATGCAGAATGGCCTTATCTATATTTGATATTTCTGAAGAATATTTTGAAGGTCACCGTAGTCAATTCAAACATGAACTTTTAAACTGGACGAAATTTGGCGCTGGTTCGATCTGGCAGGGCAAGGATAGAACGAATCATCATGTTCTAGAAAGTAATGATTTTAAATCTATACCCTTATTAAAATCACTGCATGATAAGGCTGCTCTCCAACTGGGTACCTCAGGAGGTGGTAACCACTTTGTTGAGTGGGGAATCATAAGATTTACACAAAATGATGAAGCACTAAATATCAAGCAGGGTAATTACTTAGCCTTATTGTCCCATTCAGGATCTCGAGGATTTGGAGCTATGATTGCTAATCATTATACCCAGCTAGCAAAACAAATTTGTAAATTACCCAAGGAAGCTGTTAATTTGGCTTACTTGGATTTAGATTCAGAGCTTGGTCAAGAATATTGGCTGGCTATGAATCTGGCAGGCAATTATGCATCGGCTTGTCATGATGTAATTCATAGAAGATTGACCAAAGCTATTGGAGCAGATGTCCTGGCCAAAGTAGAGAACCATCATAATTTTGCTTGGAAAGAAATCCATCATAGACAAGAAGTGATCGTACATCGCAAAGGAGCTACTCCAGCTGGTAAAGGTGTATTGGGTATTATACCTGGTTCTATGACTGCACCAGGGTTTTTAGTGAGAGGTAAAGGTGATCTTGATTCCTTACAATCGGCTTCTCATGGCGCTGGAAGACAAATGAGTCGTACTAAAGCAATGGAGAACATCAGCAAAACTGAGATGCAACAGATCCTTAATGATCATGGAGTGACATTGATCGGTGGAGGATTGGATGAAGCGCCAATGGCTTATAAAGATATCGAAGTAGTGATGGCTGCACAAAAAAATTTAGTAGATATCGTGGCAAGGTTTACTCCTAAGATCGTGAGGATGGCGGATGATGGGAGTAGTGAGGATTGACAAGATGAATAAAAACCCATAACGAAATAATAAGAGAAATATGAACTGGAAAATTATAAAATCAGATAAAGAATATCAAAAGGATTTATCGAGACTTGAAGAAATCTTTGATGTAAGAAAAGGTCATAAAGATTTTGACGAAGCTTCATTACTGGTACTATTGATCGAACGATATGAATTTGAAACAGAGCCTCAATTTAGAGATCTGGACCCTGTGGAAGTGATTAAATATAAAATGAGCCTTAATAATATGAAAAATAAAGATTTAGATCGTATAATCGGAAGTAAAGTAAGGCGTCTGAAATTCTACACCGTAAAAGAAGACTAACTCTAGACAGGATAAGAAAATTGAAACGAGAATTAAATATTCCAGCCGAACTTCTGATCAGTACATATGAATTAATTTGAAGTTATAATCGTAAATTAAATCATACCGGTAAGATCCAAGGAGCTCTGTATACAGGCTTGATCAGATCCATCCCTTTTTCATTTTTCAATCTCTGATTGACCGCATCCCATTCGAGTTTCTGTCCGGTCCGATAAGCGATATTACCCAAGTGTGCCACCAAAGCTGCAAGCCGACCCATCTCTATAGTACAGTTCGTTGCATTTCGCGATTGAATACACTCGACAAAATTTTTGGTGTGAGCGTCAAGCCCATTTTGCCTGCTCTTAGATTCAGGAATTGCTTCCATTAGATATTTTCCATCTTGTATTTGAGGTATCACTTTCCAAGTTTCTCTATTGATTGCTAATATCCCGTTTTCACCGATAAAGGCTACTCCAGGTAAGTCCTGTTCTGAAAAATAAGGACTGGTACCCATAGCCATAAATTGTTCCCAGACCAAAGTGAAAGAACCGAAGTCATACACTGTTGTCAAGGTATCAGGGGTCTCAGCTGCATCGAGCGGGAAAGCCATCTTCCCACCTATAGCAGCAATAGATTTAGGGTCGGTGACTCTCATACCTGCCATCACTATATCCAGCATATGTACTCCCCAATCAGTCATCAATCCTCCCGCATAATCCCAAAAATATCTAAATGACCCATGAAATCGATTCTCATTAAATCGACGCCTAGGTGCCGGGCCTAGCCACATATCATAGTCCACTCCCTGAGGAGCATCGGTATCCGGTTTAGGATCAAATCCCTTCCCGTAGCTAACATCTGCCCAAGCCTTTACTTGCCTGATTTTACCCAGTTTACCTGAATGTAAATATGCTAAAGCTGATATCCAATGTGCATCGGATCGTTGCCATTGACCTACTTGTACCACGCGGTTATACTTTTTAGCAGCAGCGACCATCAGATTGGCTTCATGTATACTATTGGCTATAGGTTTTTCGACATAGATGTCCTTGCCTGCTTTACAGGCATCTACCATCATGAGACAGTGCCAATGATCTGGCGTGCCGATGATGATGGCCTGCAATTCTATTATCTCCAGCATCTTTCGGTAATCCTTAAATACCAAAGGGCGCTTGCCTGACTTTTTTAATATTTCATCGGCTCTAGCTTGCAGGATATTATTATCTACATCACAAAGCGCAATGCATTGCGTGCCTTCATTTTTTAGCAACGAGTTTAAGTCAGCCCAACCCATACCCCGACATCCGATCAAGCCGACTTTGAGCGTATCTGCCAGAGGGGTTTGATCCTCCTTGATTCCAAATAGCGCGGTAGGCAATAATCCAGTGGCTATTGATGCACCACTGATCTGTGTTATAAATTTTCTTCTATCAGACATTACGCAGAGAATAAACGTGTGGAATAATAAGATTCAATCAAATCTAAGATAAATTTTGCGATAATAAAATAACAAATATTTATACAGAATTGATGACTTTGATCGTGCTTTATTTTATTAAAGGCTCTTCGATTTCATGAATACAATGACTCTCCATTAGCATCCGAACATAATAATTCGCTCATATAATTGAAATAATTCCTAAGATTTTTAAAAGTCTGGTTGAGCTCTTTCAGAAATGATTTATCCAGGACTTCCAGATCTGAAAATGTCCTTTCAAAATAAAATTGTTTGTGCTTTAAGAGTTCGATCGCCGGATGATCCTTTGAAAAGGATTTGGGTGAGGTAGCTATTTTTTCACCATGAAGGCCATTAAACGATTTGGTTAAATTTTTATCCGAAAGCATTTTTTTCCAATCACCATAGTTCAAGGCTATATCTTTCCTGATATGCAATAAGTCTTTAGGGTCTGGCGAGAAAAAACCCCCAGCAGCTAATGTAACTGCAGGATCGATCTGAAAATAATATCCTCCTCGGAGTATTTTGGTAGCTCTTTTAAAACTACCTCCAAAATATGTTTTATAAGGTGTTTTGTCTTTTGAAAATCGAGTATCACGGTATATTCGCATGAGGCTATCCTTGCCCGATACAGTTTCTATATGATCATGTTTTCGCATTTCCAAGAGTAAGGCATCAGCAAAGACGATGATGTTTTCATGGGCTGTTAAATAACGGTCTTTGTTTTTATTAAACCAATCCCTGTTATTGTTTTTTGAAAGTGTTTTTAAAAAATTAAGCGTTGATTTTTCAATAATTGTTGACATTAGATTTAATCGAAAGAATTCCTCGCAGTTCTACTGCGGGGTGGCTGTTAGTTATTAGTATTTTTGTATTGTGAGCGAACATATTTATAAACGACACAATAAAAGTCTGTTGTTGTATCATTTGGTTAGTCCTATAAAATATCGGAGAAGTGTTTTGAGTGAGGAAGTAGAAAAGAGTTTGGTAGAGGTGTGTAAAAATATTGAGCAGCGGTATGAGATACACTTTGTAGAAATCGGAGCAGATGAGAACCACGTTCAT
>JAYSTG010000618.1:0-7018 GCA_043719965.1 Saprospiraceae bacterium
TTAAACTTTTTTTAGTATTTTTGTCAAAAATATTGATAAAATGTTTACTTTTGTCACATCATTAGATCTAATGATTCTTTGAATACTGTGAGGTGATGAAATTGGCAGACATGCCCCCTTGTCTCGGGGGTGGAGTAAAGCGATAAACTGAGTATAAGGCCTGTCCTTGTTTTTAGACAGACTGGGGTTGACCACCAGGCAATGTACGAAAGCTAAGTTCTCCGTGGAGGTTCGACCCCTTCCCTTACAGCCTTTATTCTTGCAAAAATTTTACGCCTATATCCTCAAAAGTACTCTTACCACCAAGCATTATTATGGTTCTTGTGGTAATATAAATAAACGATTAGCAGATCACCATGCTGGCAGAGTAAAGTTTACAAAACCTTTTCGACCATGGCAATTACATTTTTTTGAAGAATTCGAAAATAAATCAGCAGCTTTAAAGAGAGAACAATTTTTCAAAAGTATTGATGGTTATAGGTGGCTTAAATCAAATGGCATCCTATGATTTAAATTATTGAAAGGCTTCATCACTTGACAATATCTGAGTATAAGTCCTGTCCTTGGTTTTAGACAGACTGGGGTTTCCCAAAGGGATCCCATTGGGAGACCACCAGGCAATGTACGAAAGCTAAGTCCTCAGTGGAGGTTCGACCCCTTCTTTCGAAGGAACAAGCCTTACAGCTTTTATTCTTGCAAAAATTTTACGCCTATATCCTCAAACCTTTGAATATTGCTCCATTGAGCATTGCTCAGTTGACCATTAAACCTTTGAATATTGCTCCATTGAGCATTGCTCCGTTGACCATTAAACCTTTGAATATTGCTCCATTGAGCATTGCTCCGTTGACCATTAAACCTTTGAATATTGCTCCATTGAGCATTGCTCCGTTGATCATTAAATCGCTGAACATTTCTCCCTTGCACATTGCACCGTTGCACATTACTGCATAGAACTTTCAATCATTGAATCCCTCTATTGAACATTGCTCCGTTGATCATTACTCAGTTGAACATTACTCCATCGAACATTACTCCATCGAACATTAAAACATTGAACGTTCAATTCTACAACCTTGCGGCTACTGCATCCCAATCAATCAGATTAAAGAAGGCAGCTAAATAATCAGCTCTCCTGTTTTGATAATTTAGATAATAGGCATGCTCCCATACATCAACTCCAAGGATCGGTGTACCCTTAGCTTCAGCGATATCCATTAGAGGATTGTCCTGATTTGGTGTAGAAGAGATAAATAATTTTCCATTAGCATCTTTTGATAGCCAAGCCCATCCACTGCCAAATCTAGTCATACCAGCTTTAGATAATGCTTCTTTAAAAGCATCAAAAGACCCGAATGTTCCATTGATCGAATCACCAATGATACCAGTAGGGACTCCGCCTTTGCCAGGACCCATGATTTGCCAAAACATACTGTGATTATAATGTCCACCGCCGTTGTTTCTGATGGCTGGAGAAAGTTTGGAGATATTGGTCATGAGCTCTATCAGTGATTTATCAACCCACTCCGTATTTTCGAGGGCTGCATTCAGATTGGTCACATATGCCTGATGATGTTTGCCATGATGTATTTCCATGGTCCGAGTGTCGATGTGTGGCTCCAGTGCATTGGTTGCATAGGGTAGGGAGGGAAGTGTAAAAGCCATAATTTTTTATATTTTTTGGATTAATATTTAAAATGAAACAACGGTAAAGTTACAAGCTTGACTGAATAATGATACTATTTCCAGGATTAATAATTTTTAGACACGATGGGAATCCCTGTGTGAGTGCATTATCTTTGTATAAATATTAATGATATGTCATTTAGAACAGAAAAGGATTCTCTTGGTAATGTGGATGTGCCGATAGATGCATATTGGGCTGCACAGACTCAGCGATCTATTCAAAATTTTAAGATCGGTGGCCACAGAATGCCTATCGAAGTTATCCGTGCATTTGCAGTATTGAAAAAGGCTGCAGCTCAGGCCAATTATGGATTTAAAGTCCTACCTAAAGATAAGATGCAATGGATCGCCAAAGTGTGTGACGAAATACTTGATGGGAAACTTGATGATCAGTTTCCATTAGTTGTTTGGCAGACTGGATCAGGTACTCAGTCTAATATGAATGTTAACGAAGTCATAGCCAATCGTGCCCATGTTTTATCTGGTGGCACATTGACAGACCCTAAAAAAATCCTCCATCCCAATGATGATGTCAATAAATCCCAGTCCAGTAATGACACTTTTCCTACCGCTATGCACATTGCAGCCTATAGTGCTGTGATGGAGTGGACTTTACCTGGTCTTTCGGATTTAAGAGATGCTTTAAACAAAAAAGCAAAAGCATATGCCAAAGTGGTGAAGATTGGTCGCACTCATCTCATGGATGCTACTCCATTGACTTTAGGACAAGAGATCAGCGGTTATGTTTCTATGTTGGATCATGGAATGAATACCATAATACATAGCCTCGGTCATCTCTCTGAATTAGCGCTAGGAGGCACTGCAGTCGGTACCGGTCTGAATACACCTAAAGGTTATGCAAAAAGAGCTGCCAAAGAAATAGCAAATATTTCAGGTTATCCTTTCGTTACTGCACCCAATAAATTTGAAGCTTTAGGATCCCATGATGCCATCGTCGAAGCTCATGGAGCTTTGAAGACTGTTGCAGCTTCACTTTTTAAAATAGCGAGCGATATCCGATTATTGGCTTCAGGTCCTCGTAGTGGAATAGGCGAAATCATCATACCAGATAACGAACCAGGCTCTTCCATTATGCCTGGCAAGGTCAATCCTACACAGTCCGAAGCGATGACTATGGCTATGGCCCAGGTGATGGGAAATGATGTGACGATCAACATCGGTGGTATGAATGGACATTTTGAATTGAATGTATTCAAACCGGTCATGATTTATAATTTTTTGATGTCAGCTCGATTGATTGGTGATGCCTGTGTAAGTTTTGCAGAAAACTGTATCATAGGACTGGAACCTAATCATGCGCGAATAAAACACAATCTCGATAATTCATTGATGCTGGTCACTGCTTTGAATACAAAAATTGGATATGACAAAGCAGCGGAGATCGCTAAAAAAGCTCATAAAGAACATTCTACTTTAAAACAAGCTGCTTTAGCTCTGGGTTATGTGACATCAGCCCAATTTGATGAATGGGTAAAACCGGAAGATATGGTGGGATAACAGAGATTTGAAAGTTGATAATAAACTTTGTAAATAACAAATAAATGGTGTGGAACTGAAAACGTAGAAGAATTGTTAACTTTGATTAATGACCCAACTAAAGGATTTATTCAATGGATAGAAAATATTTGACCATAATTCTAGATAAGTTTTGTAAAGCTTGCCTTAATTCAAATTCGCCAATTCATATTGAAGGATTTTCTGAGGGCTTATCCAGGAGTGGAAGGGACATCATATACTATTCATATAAGAGCTCATGAATGGGCTGACTTGATGGCTTGTTCCGAAATGCTTGATACAATCATACCAATATTATTTCATTCAACGACTGAAGATGAGAGAGTGATGATTTTTAGTCTTGATATTTATAATATGAAAGGGACAATGAACTGCCACCATGAATTCCAAGAAATTGCGGCGCTCTGTTGATCGGTAATTATTGTTTCACCTTTTATTATTAATCATCAATAGTTTGATATACCATCCTGGTAAATACCGCCTCTGAATCATCGTGTTGTAAGCTTCGGGTTTGTTTCATCAGTACTACAGCTATTTGCTCTTTAGGGTCAGCCCAATAATTGGTATTAAAATATCCACCCCAGCTAAATCGGCCTTCAGATCCATTTCCTTTATGTTCTCCCGCTTTATTAAGCACGCTAAACGCAAGGCTAAAGTGTTGATTACCTTTTTCGCCTCCCCACAGATCACCGATTTGATTGGATGTAGTCAATAGACGGACTGTAGGTCTACTTAAGAATCGTGTATTATTATAAATCCCATTGTTCAACAGCATTTGCAAAAAAATGGCATAATCCTTTGCCGTGGAACTTAATCCAGCTCCGCCAGAATACAACGTTTTATTTCCTTTGATTGGGTAGTCGGGATCATACCCTTCATCTAGGAAGGTAGTCCATAAGTGAGCACTATCCGGGGAGTGAATCTTCACCAATCGGTTAACCTTTTCCTGTGGAAGATAAAAATAAGTGTCGTTCATACCCAAAGGTTTAAAGAGATGGTTCGATAGATAATCTGCAAATGATTTACCGGACATGATTTCAATGAAATAGCCCAATACATCCAGCCCCATACTATAAGTAAATTTTTCTCCAGGTTGATGATGCAGTGGCAAGGGTCCTAGTTTTTTGATATTCTTTGAGATCGTTATCGGTTCTGTTGCATATAGTGCTTTGATCCCGGCTTTGGCATATATTTTTTTTATTCGCTCGTCACTATCTATAGCTCCATATCCTATACCTGATGTATGATTGAGCAGTTGACGAATCGTAATTTCAGATTCTGCTTCTCTTGTAGTATAGCTACTATCTATCGTATTGAACGAAGCTAGAATTTTTGGATTTTTAAACTCAGGAATCCATCTTGATATGGGATCATCCAATCCAAATCTGCCTTCTTCATATAACATCATGACTGCAGTAGCTGTAATGGCTTTACTCATAGAGGCAATCCTGAAAATATCATCTACTTTCATCGCCTTTTTTTCAGCAAAATCTGAATATCCAAAAGCCTTATGATATATTATTTTGCTGTTTCGGGTAACTAATGCCACTAGTCCAGGCAGTTTTTTAGCAGTAATCATATCTTCCAGGACCTGATCCAATTTTTTCAAACGGGTAGGGGAGATCCCTTCTCGTTCCACTTTAGAGGTGGAGATAAGGGATAGGACAGTCTTGGATTTGGTCGTAATCGATTGAGCTTGATGATTCTGTGTAAAAAGAATCAAACAAATATAAAAGCAAATTATACGCATATAGAAAGTGTTGGTAATTAGCCGATTAGTAACATATGATCTATTATCGGGCAAATTAGCAATTATTTAGCCTATATTTTTATACTCATTATTGAACCTGGCTAATTATGTCACATGTAACTCATATTTAAGAATCGTTAATAATTGCTTTTTTGAGCTAACTACCAGAAAATAAATATTTTATAAAATATTTCTTCATGTCAAAATAAAACTAGAAATTTGCACCCTGCTAAAAACAGAATGTTGTAAAATTCGATAATCTATTAAAAACCAGTAACTAATGAGAAAAGCTGATCTCGTAGCCATGATTTCTGAAAAGACCGGTGTACCTAAAGTTGATGTATTAGTAAGCCTTGAAATGTTTTTCAAAGAAGTAAAAATTACTTTGGCTGAAGGTGAAAACGTATATGTCCGAGGCTTTGGATCTTTTATTATAAAGAAAAGAGCTAAGAAAATTGGTCGACATATCAAGAAAAATGTAGCTATTGAAATCCCGGAACATTACATTCCGTCATTCAAACCTGCAAAAATATTCGTAGAGCAAGTTAAAAGCAAAGTAACCAAATTGCCTGACGGAAATGAAGAAGAATAAGAATGAATCTGACTCCAACTAAATTATTCATTGGTTCCATCGTTGCATTTCTTATACTTTATTTCGGTTTTAGCAAAGTTTCACCCGAAGTATTGAAACCTGAAAAGTCAGGAATTCAAAATAATATTGACACATATTTAGACGCCGAAGTAATAAACTTGAAGGATTCATTAGAGCCAAATGACCGTGCAAAAATCGAATTATTAGAGCAACGGTTTGCGGCTTCTTCTAATGATACTTTAAAGCTAGAAGAGCTTCAAAAAATTTCAGGTTTTTGGTACCAGCAAGGTCATGTGGGTATAGCAGCAGATTATGCCAGAAAAATTGCACTGTTGATGCCTAATGGAGAAAATTGGTCTATTGCATCGACTAATTATATATTGGCGGCAAAACAGCCTAATGCTCCTGCTGAAAAACTAACAATTTGGGTAGAGAAAGCTAAAGATGGTTTTAAACAAGCTCAACTTTTGGAACCAACGACTATAAGCCATCAACTCAATCATGCCTTAGTCAATGTTGAATTTCCACCTCAGGATCAACCCATGACCGGTATATTGGATTTGAGGAAACTTAATGAGACCTATCCGGAAAATACATTGATCATTTATCATCTTGCCAGGTTGGCTATTCAGACAGGCCAGTTCGATCGGGCATCGGAACGGCTGGACGCATTGTTGAAGATCGATCCTGAGTTTTATAGAGCTTATTGCTTGAAAATGGAGATTGCCAAACATGATAAGGACCTGGTTGCGCTTGAAAAATGGACTAAAAAGTGTCAAACTGTTAATAACTAATTTTGGGAAAAAAATCAGATGTGACTTTGCTCTTCAATTAAAAAATAATTTTAATTCATTAATTTAATTCATTAAAAACATGCCTTGCGGTAAAAAAAGAAAGCGCCATAAAATGGCAACACACAAACGTAAAAAACGACTGCGTAAAAATAGACACAAAAAGAAATTAAGATAGTGTTTTCACTGGCTTATTGAATAGTTCTATGATGGAGTGAGATCGTTTAAATTTCACTCCATCATGATTTACTTCTTTATACTTCTTATTCGCTCCTTTCCCATGCTTATCTATGGGATTATTCAATCAGCCAATCCAATTAATAATTGTATATGGAGCGTGAACTCATTATCAACTCTACGCCTAAGGATGTAGAAATAGCATTGCTTGAAAATAGTAAGTTGGTGGAATTACACCATCAATTATCTGATGAAAATTTTCAAGTCGGTGATGTTTTTTTAGGCTGTGTGACCAAATTAATGCCTGGTCTCAATGCAGCTTTTGTGGACATTGGTCATTCAAAAGATGCCTTCTTACATTACACGGACCTGGGCCCAGGTCTCAATTCATTCCTAAGTTTTACTGATAAATCGATCCAAGGTAAACTCAATACCCATCTATTGGATCAATTCAGCTTTGAGTCCGAGATCAATAAAAATGGAAAG
>JAYSTG010000619.1:0-2642 GCA_043719965.1 Saprospiraceae bacterium
GGTAACTACATTCCTAACCCAGGTTTCTTACTTTCGCAACTATTGGCCTCTATGAAGGATGAAAAAGGAAAAGTGCTTATTCGCGGGTGGTATGATGGAATTAAATTGGATAAAAAAATAAAAAAAATATTAGCAGAAACGCCTGATGATCTACCTCGTTTGCTTCAATCAGTTGGCATAAAGTATGCTGATCAAGTAGGCCATGATTTGCAAGAAGCGATTCAATACCCCTCATTGAATATCGATGGCATTCGTTCAGCATATGTCGGGGCACAGGCAAGAACTATCATACCGGATCTAGCCACAGCATCGATGGATATCCGACTCGTCAAAGAAACTTCAGGCGAACGAATGGTTCAATTACTAAAAAAGCATATTATTAAGAAAGGGTTTACCCTATTAGATCATGAGCCAAGTCAGGACGAACGCAAGAAGTATGATAAAATTATCAGTATGAATTATCAGATCTCCTATGAAGCCTTCCGTACGGAGTTTGACACACCTATTGGTAAGTTTTTGATTCAAGCTTTGACCAATGGCTTTGGCAAACCGCCAATCTTAATCCGCACCCATGGAGGTTCTATCCCCATTTCTCCCTTTGTAACTAAAATGAATATACCTGCAGTAGCAGTACCTACTGTAAACTATGATAATAATCAGCATAGTGAAAATGAAAATATTCGACTGGGTCATTTTACCGATGCGATTAAAACAATCTACCATATCCTGATTACTCCATATGCAAACTATCAAGACAGATAATTCTATTCCTCATCTGCATAAGGACCTCTGGTTATTCTCAATATGGATTTTACTATGGACCTCCGTCAGCATTTTCCAGAGACATATTATATGGCTCGCAATCCCTACTGCACTAGGATGTATATATTGGATAAGTCGATATTTTTTAATTAATAAACAATATATTTTCCCTTACGGCCCCGCTAATGCTATTACTTTACTTAGGCTTTGCTTCCTCATTACAGTAGCTGTGATGCATGCACTCTTGCCTTCTTTAAGTTTAGGAATCATACTGTCCATCATTTGCCTTGGAGATTTGTTAGATGGTTACATTGCAAGGGCGCTTAACATGACATCAGATATTGGAGAATATATGGATAAAGAGACTGATGCTCTTTTTGTATTATTTATAGTATTGTTGCTGTACTTAAGAGGCTATACGGACTGGTGGATTCTCAGCTTGGGACTCATTCGTTATGTCTATTTTGTAATAATGTATTTCTTCATCAAACCCTATGTAAAAGAACACAAAGATCCATTTGCAAGGGTTATCGCTGTATATGTATTTATAAGTTTGCTGGCAGGCTTTATCCTACCGAGATCCATTTCATTTCCAATGATAGTCTTAGCGGCCATGCTACTGGTCTATTCTTTTTCTAGAGGTGTTTTATTTGAAATCGGTTTCTTAAAATAATGAAAAGTCCTAAGCATGATCAATTTCATAAAATCCATACTTTCCAGTCATTGGGTATCGATCACTAAAGTTGTCTTACTCATCAGCCTGCTTCAATGGATCTTTTTTGCACCTTTGTATTTTTCCAGGATGGGCGAAGGAAGTTTTTTCCCAAACTTAATTCCATTTCCTATTTCTGTGGTATCCCGTAACAATCCAGATTTTTTCAGATGGAGTCTCGATTACAGTCTTTTGCTTATAGGCTTTCTTTATATAAATAATATAAGCTCTAAAAGAAAATGGAATTATGCGATTGCAAGTTTGTATTTATTTTTCTTGATATTTCAAAGCTATTATTACATTGTCTGGAAGATATATGGAGAAATTCCCGTATGGTCCTATGATTGGTCCTTAATGATCAGAGTATTGCCCTTATTTCTTAAAACGATGGGCATGGATCCAATACTTTTTGCATCAATCCTTATAATAATTCTTTTAATCCTTTACTACCTAATATATAAAATCCACTTCTTTATCAGTCGTTCCTGCAGTACTTGGTCCATCCGTAAACTCGGATGGTTAAGTTTTATCATTTTTGCTTTACCTTATGGACTTAAAACGTTTTTCCCAAGTACTGTTGACTCTAACGACTCTAAATCAGGAATACTCTGGATAATCTATAACATCAATGTGGCGATCACAAAGTCCAGAGTAGATCATTTACCCGATCTTTCGCTGACGAATAGTTATGATCTATATAAAGATTTACCATTAAAATCGAAGCCAAATATTTATTTAATCTTTCTAGAAGCTTACGGTTCGGTGTTAGGGTGTGTCCCCCCATATGATCGTCTGTATCAAGATCAATTAAAACAAATTGAATCTAATCTATATAGTCAAGGATGGCACAGTGCATCTACACTTAGCAATTCCACCATATTGGGTGGGCGATCGTGGTTGGGTTTCACTACGGTACTATCAGGCCTTCGCATAAATAATCATCCGGTATATGAACAACTTATACATGATCACAAAGGATATCCTCACCTCATTAATACCTTGAATGCACAAGGATATACAACCTATAGATTAAATACCATGGCCAATATTGGCAAAAGTTTTAAGGCCTTGGATTCCCTGAATGCAGCGTTTTTTAATGTTTCATCTTGGACTCGTTTTTCGGACATACCCTATCAGGGATATCAATATGATTATTTTGGAGGTATTC
>JAYSTG010000620.1:0-2632 GCA_043719965.1 Saprospiraceae bacterium
ACAGCCGTTACCGGTAAAATTGTATTAGTTTCAGATGGTACTGCAACTCCTACATTGGGCTGTAAGCCACTGAAAAATGCTGTTGAAGTAAATGGAAAAATTGCTTTGATTGACCGAGGCGATTGTTTTTTTCACCAAAAAGCTTGTTATGCCCAAGCGGCGGGAGCTATCGCAGTCATCATTGCCAACTATGAAAACACTCCCAATGGTATGGCTGCTGTAAGTCCTGCACCTTGTAATGTAACGATACCTGTGGTTTCGATTGGATCCATTGATGGCGCTTTTCTCAAAAAAAATATTCAAAACGTGTCGTTGACTTTTCAAAAACCAGCAAACAATGGAGCTCAAGAGAAAGACGCATCATTTGATAATGGGATCATTGCTCATGAATATGGCCATGGTATTTCTACTCGATTAGCAGGAGGTCCATCCAACTCAGGTTGTCTGGGCAATGATGAACAGATGGGTGAAGGTTGGAGTGATTTTTTCAGTTTAGTCACCACAGTAAGACCGAATGAAAATGAACTGACAGCAAAAGGAATTGGAACCTTCCCTATTCAGCAAGAAGTTTCAGGTCGGGGCATTCGAAAATTTCCATATACTCTTGATTTTGCTATCAATAATCAGACTTACGAAGATATCTTCACAACCGAAACACCACATTCATTAGGTGAAGTGTGGACCCTTATGTTATGGGAAATGTATTGGAAAATGAGTCGTAAACATGGATGGGATCCTGACCTGTATAAAGGTAATGGAGGTAACAATAAAGCCATTCGATTAGTGTTTGAAGGATTGAAGCTTCAACCCTGTAGCCCTGGATTTGTAGATGGTCGGGATGCCATACTTAAAGCAGACCAATTACTTTACAATGGAGAAAACCAATGTATCATCTGGGAAGCTTTTGCCAAAAGAGGCCTCGGCTTATCCGCTAAACAGGGCACTTCAAGCAATAGATCCGATGGGACAGAGGCATATGATGTACCTCCGACTTGTATATCTACCATCAAAATAACTAAAGAGGTCACACCGATCATCAAAGCCGGCGAAGATATCTCCGTCACGATCAATGTAAGAAATGACACCAAATCAACCGCTAAAAATGTAGTGATCACAGATGAGATTCCGAGTAGTGCTATATATAAATCCAACTCCGCTAGTGTTACCTTGACTCAATCCGGGAGTACATTGATATTCATACAACCTGAATTATTGCCAGGTGAATCGATAGGATTTACCTACAAACTAGAGTCCAATAAATCACTAGCATCACGGACTGTATTTATAGACAGTATGGAAAATTCTGAGTTCAACTATGATGTATTTTCATTGGAAGGAAATGGTATCTGGGAGGTGACCGATGCGTCAGCACACAGTGGTAAAAAAAGCTGGTTTGTACCTAACTTGGCCACAGATAATGATCAACTGCTCAATCCGTTGAAACCTTTTAGTATCAGGGACCTTAAGCAGCCGATACTTCGATTTTATCAACGATACAATATCCAACATGCATTTGATGGAGGTGTTCTTAGAGTCTCTACTGATCAAGGTGCGAACTATGCTGACTTAGGTAAAAAAATATTCCGCAATGGATATTCAGGCCCCTTGTCCTATTTTGCAATTCCTATTCCGGATCTTAGAGCATTTTATGGAGATTCCAAAACGTTTGTACCCACATTTATTGATTTAGCTGATTATAAAAACAATGACATTTATTTACAATTCAGATTTGGATCTGATGATTCCGGTAGTGGACTAGGTTGGTTTATAGATGATTTGGAAATTTTCGATCTTTTTAATTATAATAGTAAAGTCTGTGTAAATATGGATGGTGGAACGGCTATTTGCGCCGAAGCTCCGGCTAAAGGAACTATCGTGGAACCTCAATTGATTATACCTACTCGATCAGAACCCATCATTCCATTGGATATACGTGTATCACCTAATCCTGCTTTCAATTCGATTTATTTGACCACTCATCTACCCAAGGCTGGTCAATATATCGCGACTGTTTATACGATAGATGGGAGGTTAAAGACTCAAATTAAAATTCCATATTCAGGTGAAATCTCGAGGACTAAAATAGATATCAGTGATTTTCTTGTAGGTATGTATATATTAAAAGTAACTGGTGGAAATTATTCGGGTCAAGAAAAGTTTGTAATTGAACGATAGAGAAATTTGGAACCTTATTCTTTACCCATGGTTTCATAAAATTGAATCACTTTTTTTCTAATAATTGATTCGTATTTAGCGGATATCAATTGATTTTGGGATCTGTCGAGATTGTTTTTGGCAATAAGATATTCCGCTGAATTTATTATTCCTTCATTAAATCTGGACTCCATGATTCTAAAAGATTCTGTAAAGGCCTTGACCAGATTTTCAGATTGTACATAACGTTCTTCTGCAGAGAAATCAGAGCAAACATACCGGTAATCGTAAGTAAAACAGATATAATTGCAAACCAAAAAAGATAGTCGCTAAGCTTTCGTTTACCCGTAGAGCTTCAACTTCGAGTTCATCCTGATAAAAGGCATTGAACGGTTTTAATGGAAATAGGTTCACCCAAGTTGCCTTAAGTTGATCATGTACTGACTTTAGTGAGTTGGGATTGGCTTTGACTATCAAG
>JAYSTG010000063.1:0-2200 GCA_043719965.1 Saprospiraceae bacterium
TCGATCGGCCCATGACTGATTCTTCCGCATGATTATCTCTAGCGAATTTGATCAAATACATATACGTGTCAGCCGCATCCGTGCCTCGTAGTAGTGCTATTTCAGCAATGCTTTTACCGACATACTCCGGTTTGGCATCATATCGGGATAGAATCATACCATCCGGAGGAGTAAGCTCGCGTAATGCAAATTCAGCGCTGGCCTTATTATCAAAGTCTCGTTTAGGGAATTGAACTCCCAGGTCGGACAACCAATAGTCATAGGGATAGACATCAGCGGTGATATCAATGCCTTCAGCCCTAGCCGTATTGAGACGATCCAAGAGTGATGCTGCCTTACCCCATTTCGCTTTCATAGCAATTTTGAAATGAGATATCTGTACGGGCATATGGGTGCGTCTACCTATAGCTATTACTTCTTCTATAGCATCTTCCAAGTGGACATCTTCTGATCGTATATGGGAGATATATCGACCATCTAAGCGTCCAGCTGCTTTTGCAAGCTGCATGACTTCTTCTTTTGATGAATATATCCCAGGGTCATATTCAAGCCCGGTACTCAAACCCAATGAGCCTGCTTTGATATCGTCCTGCAGCAGTTTTTTCATGGTATTAATCTCAGCTTTCGAAGCCAATCTATTGGCATCTTTACCCAATACCTGATATCGCATGGTATTGTGCCCGGTATAGGATGCTATATTGACAGGTAAGCCGGCCTTCAATCGTTCATCATAGTATTTATTTAATGGCAAATAGGAAGAGCCATCTTGCCCTAAGACCAAAGTCGTGATACCCTGGCAAAGAAAAGAGCTGAATTGTGTACTATCATCGAGATTGCGACTGTGATGGCTATGGGTATCGATAAATCCCGGTGCTAATAGGAGTCGATTTTGTCCATCAATAATTTGTTCACCAAGTCGTGGGATCAAGTTTCCGATCAGTACAATCTTATTTCCTTTGATCCGTACATCTTTCATTTCACCAGGGTGACCGGAGCCATCCATGAGTATAAAGTTTTTGAATAGGATGGTAGATGGTTGGCTGAATAAGCTGGTACAAGTAAATAATAGGGCTATGGAATATATGAACCTTTTAGGCATAATGGTACAATGTTTGGACTAACAAAACTAAATATTTGATGGAAGGTATTCATACTCAAATTAAACGCATGTCTGTATTCTAAGTTGTATCAAATGTACTATCATAATGTTGGTAAAATATTACGTATAGATATTAGGATCAAAAAGGTACCATAAAATTGCAATTTACCGCGAACTCATAGTTTATAGTTTTTTAATTTGGGCCAATTTTCTTATATTTGCGCCTCTTTAGTGGGGCCCATAGCTCAGTTGGTTAGAGCAAATGACTCATAATCATTAGGCCCTAGGTTCAAGTCCTAGTGGGCCCACTTTTTTAAAACGGCTAAAACCTGTAGCTCTTCTTCAAAATTCCATTTATACTCGTTTATTGTAGCGATAAAGCATAGTATAAAGTTGGTCAGATCAAGGCAATATTGGTGATAGAATATAGGAGACGATTTCAGCGTCATTCTTAGTGACCAGCCACTGAGTCCAAGTTATGCCTTCTGCAAATGTATTTTAGCTAGCAATTCTCCGAAAGATTATACTAAAACTCGATAGGTATTGAGAATCCACCACCTACTTTTTCATCCAGGTTTCAACAATATATTTTCCGATGTCTTTACCCATTTGTAACCCGGTTTCATTATCCACTTTAAAATGAATGCCAGCAGAAAATCAATGAATGAATTTCAAAAGAACAGCTGAAAAAAATTGATGAAGAGTTTGCAAAGCAAAATGCAGAACTGGAATCTATTTGGTTTGTAGATTTCGGAGGAGGCTCTGAAAAGGCTGTTTGGAATTAGTGAAGCTACATGAAGAAATCAAAAAAAAGGTAGAATTAGAAAAATCATAAATCATTTTCTCTCCTTCAAATGCGATCTTGATTCTACTATTTTAATCCAATAGTTTATAAAAGTTTATTTTTAGATTCTGGCTCTTCGCTGTATTTAGTGGGTAAATTATCTAAAATACAAACACGGGTTAATTGATTTTGTCTTACTTTTTTTTCCACAAAAAAAGCAACAAAAAAACTCGCGCTATTCAATCTTTTTTTATGGTATAGCTGCCTCAAAAAACTCGCTCAATGATTCCTTCCTTTTCTATCGATTCTCCTCGGAC
>JAYSTG010000621.1:0-20154 GCA_043719965.1 Saprospiraceae bacterium
GTGAAAAAATATTTTTTATCTGACGAAACTCCATTCGAGGTAATCAAACCCAAGCTAATTTCTATTTCTGATTTAAAATCTAATTCAAGATAAGCCGAAGGCCAGGAATTTTTTAATATATTCAACTTTGGAGAGCCTACTTCCAAGGAATTGAATGGTGCTGATATAGTAGCAGATCCGCTGAAAAAGCCTTCACGAAACATAGACGAAGATCGAACCAGCGTATGTCCCGGAAAACTATCCAAATCAAAAATGAATATCGATCCGGTCTCAAAACCTTCTTGAAGGAAAGTGATCATATTACCTTTATAGGAGAATGCAGGTGAAAGTACAATAGAATCTTGTGCACTAGTGTTGATATCAGCTTGAAATGGATCCATCAAAGTATAAATTTCAGGAGAAGATAGAATGCCATATTGTCTGATCCCAGGATATATTTTTAATCGAAATGTTTCTTGTCTGAATAATGGAATGCGAGATGGGACAGGAAAAGTACCCTCATAGATATCATCGACGAAAAGCCATAGGTCTTTAATTTGTTGGGTTTGAAACTGCCCTGGATTAGTTTTTAGATCTAACCGTGGAATATGTATATAGACTGCGTCCAAATCCTGATCTATGAATCTGGCACAAGCTAATAAGCAGATAATAAGGCCAATGCCCGATATGATCTTGATCATTTGGAGCTATTCCGCAATTGGTTAGTATCTATATGTTTTAGAATTTCCTCTGCTATAGCCAATGCTTTGAGGCCATCCTCCAAGCTGACTGCCAATGGCAGATCTTCAAGGATGGACAAAGCAAATGAATTAATTTCATCAAGAATAGCATTATTAGTAATGGACTGTGACATATCTACTTGGATATGTTTAGTGCCTGCTCCTGTATCGATGGGCCATGAAAAAGGATGATTATCGGGTGCAGTATCCGATATTTTCACGACTTGACTTTCTTTAGCCAGTAAATCCAAGCTTATATATTCATCTGGTTGGAAGAGCCGTAGCTTGCGCATTTGTTTAAGTGAAATCCTGCTAGCGGTAAGATTGGCAACAGCCCCACCTTCAAACTCTAGTCTTGCATTACAGATATCTGGACTAGGGCTCATGACAGCGACACCACTTGCTCTGATTTCTGTAATTGGACGATCTACCATCGCTAACACGAGGTCTATATCGTGGATCATCAAATCCATAATGACTGATACATCTGTACCTCGGGGTTTGAATTCTGCTAGTCTATGCCCTTCTATAAACAGGGGTTGGGTGATCTGATCTTTTACTGCCAAGTACGCAGGATTGAATCGTTCCACATGCCCTACTTGAATTTTGATTTTTAAATGTTCAGTTTGTTTTTTTAACCTCAATGCTTCATCTAAGGTGGCCGTAATAGGCTTCTCTATAAACATATGTTTACCAGCTCTTGCAGCTATCATGGCCCATTCAAAATGTGAACTGGTCGGGCTAATAATAAATACAGCTTCTATCGCATGCATCAACCTATCGATCGCCGGAAAAATTTCAAGGTTTTCTTCACTTGAAATTTTAAGTTCTAAATCCTTATCAATGTCCCACACTCCGAGCACTTGAAAATAAGGGGAGAGCTTTAAACATTTAAGGTGGATCTTACCCAAATGACCTAGGCCGATGAGGCCTACTTTTATCTTGATGTTATCCATGTTGTCGGTAATACATTAGTACGGCGCCGAATAGTGTAATCAATACAATAAGCAGAATGGCCATCGTTATGGACTGGCGGAGGTAATGTGCAAAATCCACTATCGTATGTCGGTGTTCTGGATGTCTATAGATGATCTCAGATTCTAATCTCGCTTTATCAAATACAGCTGCCGCATCGAAATGAATATTTAAATTTCTTAAAACCCGATATGCTCTGATGACTTTTAATCTAAAATAAATATTGACAAATAATAAGGCGATAAATAATCCAATGATGGTGTACATCAACGTTTTTTCCATGGTACAAAATTAGCCATAAATTATAGGATCTTATTCCATAAAATACTGGTATCCTGAATATTCGTTTTATATTTAATTCCTCAAGTTCTATGCTTATGTTACGAAACTTATTATTTGGCTATTGTTTTCTTTTTCTTTCCACGGTATTTGGTCAGCCCCTCGATCTGCACTACTACTTGCCTAAGATCACCTATGATGTCAAGATCACCACGCCTAAACAATTTTTGGGTTTTGAAGTAGGAGAAAGACATGTGAGTCCTGATCAATTGTATTATTATATGAAACAATTGGAGCTTGAGAGCAATAGAATTAAGTTGATAGAATATGCACGGACTTTTGAAGGCCGGCCGCTCATTTGCCTGATCATCACCAGTCAAAAAAATCAAAGTCAACTTGATGATTTGAGAATGAAACACCTACAATGGATAGATCCAAATACTAAATCAAATACTACAGTAGATCAAACTCCACTGGTACTTTATCAAGGATATAGCATTCATGGTAATGAGGCGAGCGGCAGCAATGCAGCCCTAGCAATGGCCTATTATTTGGCTGCAGGTCAAGATGCAGAATTGGATCAACTACTGGACAAGACTATAATCTTATTTGACCCCTGCTTTAACCCAGATGGTGGACATCGCTTTGCTACCTGGGTGAACGCTCATAAAAGTCAGAGCATGGTGAGTGATCCTGTGTCTCGGGAATTTTCTGAACCCTGGCCGAGGGGTCGGACGAATCATTATTGGTTTGATTTGAATCGGGATTGGATGCCTCAACAACTTCCTGAATCTAAAGGTCGAGTCAGGCTGTATCACCATTGGATGCCCAATATACTCACTGATCATCACGAAATGGGATCCAATGCTACTTTCTTTTTTATGCCAGGCGAACCTACCCGAGTAAATCCTAATACGCCTAAAATGAATCAAGAGCTTACGGGTGAAATAGGAAAATATCATAGCGCTTCATTGAACACTATAGGCTCCTTATACTATACTAGAGAAGGATACGATGATTATTATTATGGCAAAGGGTCGACCTATCCAGATGTAAATGGTGGCGTAGGTATACTTTTTGAACAAGCTAGCTCCAGAGGACATGCTCAGCAAACAAACAATGGATTGTTAACCCTTTCATTTGCTGTACGCAATCAAGTAAGGGCATCCTTTTCTACCTATAAAGCTGCAGTGGAGTTGAGGACTAAATTATTAATATATCAACGCGATTTCTATAAAACTGCAATAGATGAATCCAATAAAGATGCTGTAAAGGGTTATCTCGTAAGTGCCAGTAAGGATCATGGCAGAATGAATCAATTTTTAGACATTTTATTGGCCAATAAAATCAAAGTCTACCACCTCAAGGAAAATAAAAACCTTTACTCCAAAGATGATAGTTACATAATTCCTACCGCCCAATTACAATATCGAATGATCAAGGGCATGTTTGAAAAAAGGACAAGTTTTGAAGACAGCCTATTTTATGACATTAGCGCATGGACCTTACCATTAGCATTTAATCTGAATTATACAGAATTGAATGCCTCGGATCAAGTGCAAAATCTTATGGGGGCAGAATTATTGCAAATTCCAGTCCATGTTCCGTCTACGATATTTAAAAGTGATTATGCCTATGCATTGGAATGGACGAGTTACTACGCACCCAAAGCGCTCTATATGATATTAGAGCAAGGCATTCGTGTGAAAACAATACATGATGACTTCACATTGAATACTGCTCAAGGCGATAAACTATTTAAAAGAGGCACTCTATTGATCCCCGTACAAAGTCAAAGTAAAACCAGTACTCAAATCCATCAATTGCTAACTGAAATAAATAGCATAATGCCATTACAAATCACAGCTTTGCATACGGGATTAGCCATTCAGGGTGTGGACCTGGGAAGTCCTTCTTCAACGGTAATTCAAAAACCAAAATTAGCGATGATCGTCGGAGATGGTGTAGATCCGAATGATGCTGGGGAAGTATGGCATCTATTGGATGAACGAATGGCTATGCCGATCACTTTAATTGATATCAATACCCTGCAAACCTTTAATCCAGATGAATATAACACTCTTGTGCTGGTAGATGGCAATTACCAAAGTATCTCTGCCTCCTCTGTTTCTAAAATAAAAGCATGGTTGACTGGAGGAGGTACAATTATCGCTATGGGCAGATCCATATCATGGCTGGTAGCGCAAAGCTTATCAAGCGCTATAGTCAAACCAACTATATCATCGTTTGATGTGAAGAGCGGAGAGACCCCCATGAGATCATATGCCAATGCCAGTGCGGATGTCGGTACTGATCTGTTAGCCGGGGCTATATTCAATACTCGATTTGATCCTACTCATCCACTGGCTTACGGATATGATGGCCATACTTTACCCATGTTTAAACCTACCAAAATCTATCTGGACATTCCGAAGAATGCATATGCTGCTCCATTCCGATACATGCCTTCTCCATTGATGAGTGGCTATGTTTCTAAAGTCAATCTGGATCTCATCAAAGGATCTGCAGCCGTAATGGTAAGTGGCATGGGCAGTGGAAAAGTGATAAATATTCCTGACAATCCAAATTTTAGAGCATTCTGGTACGGAACGAATCGACTATTTTTAAATTCAATATTTTTAGGCCCTGCAATAAACGGAACTACTGTACAAAGATCCACTGACTAACGAAGACAGATTGCTAACGAATCAAAGTAAAACTACCACTTTTATGTTTTGTTTTTCCCTGACATAAATATTTTAGGTGATAAACAAATAATCCTGGATTGACCGGACTATTTCTGAAAGTACCATCCCAACCTGAGGCGCCATCGACAGTTGAAAATAATTTTTCTCCCCATCGATCGAATACTTCAAAGGCTTGAATGGCTTCGACCACGTAGGGATTGCTGATCTTATACACATCATTCAATCCGTCCTGATTAGGTGTAAATGCAGTAGGAAGTTTTACATCATTACAATTGAGATTCGATGCATCTATCACGGTGATTTTTAGTGTGTCTTGAATGAAACAATTGCCTTGGTTGGTTTTTAAAGTATACACTCTAGTCACCTCCGGGGTCAACGCGGGTTCTGCCAGAATAGGGTTGCTTACATTGGTCGAAGGAGTCCATTGATACTCTGATGCACAGGTCTGGGCCAATCGAACATTTACATTTCCCCCTTTAAAAATCACTGTATCTTTATTCAATATTTTATCGGTCAATTTATATAATGATTTGACTTCATCTCTGGTGAGCGCTCTATCGTATAATCTCAATTCATCCAATCCTCCTTTGAATCGAATATCTGAAATGGCTAAACAAGGGCTATTGGCTAATTGGAGTTTAGCTTTGTTTTGCATAGAGATCGTGTAATTATTCGTTCTGGAGTCTTTTTCTTCTCCATTGATATAAAGACTGAGTCTCATGCCCGTCTTAGTAAATACTACATGATTCCAACATGTGTTTAAGGGTAAAATAGCTTTGACGGTACCATTATTATCTACCTTCTCTACCAACTCAGCCACTAAAGTTCTTTCACTGACGACATAGCGGATAGCAAAAAAACTATCAATACCACAATTTTCACGCTTGGAAAGTATGTCCATGGTGCCAGTGGTAGGATCAGGTTTTAAATAAAAACTTATGCTAAAATTCCCACTGAACATAGACTGGATACCTGGTGAAGTCCATTCTGCAAAATTGAGTCCACCATTCCAGGAGAGTGACTTACCTGGAATACCACATTTGCAATCCAAAGGACCTACAGATGCAGCAGTAGCCTTGTTTTGAGCATCTCTGATCGTACAGGAATCAAAATTAAAATATGAGATAAGGTTTTTATCTACCTGGGCTTGAATGCTATGCACAAAAAGCAGGCTACTTATCACTAATCTTATCTTATACCAAGATATGTGTTTCACGAATTAATAAGGGACGATGTATAGTTAAAAACGTAAAAATAGGATAAATGTATAAATCCAAAGCCCGATAACTATCTAATTTATTCATTTGAATGATTAATTAACTGAACCATAAGGTTTTGTTGAGCTAGGTCCGAATATGCTCCTTTGGATTTCTGAAGCTATCGTTATTAAGGAATACGATCACTTTGAGTAAAGATATGATTTGAATCGGTGGACGAAAAAATAGTGGTTTCACAAATATTGGGATTATTTTTGCGCCCTCAAATGAAGAACAGAAAAAGTGATAATGAGATGTCTTTTCTCGACCATCTGGAGGAATTGAGATGGCATATTATACGATCCGTAGCGGCTATCCTGATATGTGCTATAATGGTGTTTTTATCCAAAGAATTTGTTTGGGACACCATAATTCTAGGTCCGACAAAAAAGAATTTTTTCACCTATAGGATCTTTTGTGAAATTTCAGAGGCTTTATGTTTTGGACCAGATCAGATCCAAATGTTTACCAGAGACTTTGGAGAGCAGTTTATGATGCATATGACCACTTCCTTCTGGATTGGTTTGATCGTATCGTTTCCTTATATACTCTGGGAAGCTTGGAGGTTTATCAAACCGGGCCTATATGCCAAAGAACAAAAAGCAATCCGAGGCGTCGTCGCGATATGTTCTGCTCTTTTTTTTATCGGGGTATTATTCGGATATTATATCGTGACCCCATTTGGTATTTCTTTCCTCACCAATTATGAAATATCCAATGACATTCAGAATACGGTCAGTCTGGAGTCCTATATAAGTTATATGACCATGTTTGTAATTCCTTTGGGATTGGTATTTGAACTACCTATGGTCGTTTATTTTCTAGCCAAAATAGGTATTGTATCGAAACCGATGTTAAAGACATTCAGAAAACATGCTGTTGTAGCAATTGTCATCATAGCAGCGATCATCACGCCACCGGATGTCATATCCCAGATACTAGTCAGTCTTCCACTTATCCTCCTGTACGAAGTTAGTATATTTATTGCCGGCAGGGTAAACCCAATGCCTAAAGATGAGCTTGATTCGGAAGAATATGATTACGATGAAACTAGAACAGACTAATTTTTTATGATCAGAGTATCTTCTGCTTGGACTTTAGTATTGAAATTATTTATACCTATTTTTTATGCGGTATTTATGGGAGCATGGACCGTCACTACCATATATATCGGTGATGAAGTGTCACCCGTATTTGAACATTGGTTATACCGAATAAGTATGATCGTTTTATATACGCTCGGGGTCTTGTTTTTTATATCCACGACCTGGAAACTTAAGCGTCTGGACGCGTCCTCAAGTCATCTTTATGTTACTGATTATTTTAAAACATTTAGCTATTCCTTGGACAGCATAGCAGAGATCAGACCCATCTCCCTATTGATTTTTAATTTTCTGAAAATAAGACTTAAAGAAAAAGGCAGTATGGGTGATCAATTCTATGTGCTCATAGAAAAATCAGTCTGGGAACAATATGTCATGGCTCACCCTGAAATACTATCTCTCGTCCCATCATCGAGGTGACAGCAAAATAAATGGACAGATCATTTCTTCCATGGATATACCACCATGTTGAAAAGAATGGAGGTAATAATTGTGGTAATAATTGTAATTGTTAGGATATAAAAAAAAGCCGTCATTTTTAGCAAAAATGAACGCTGAACTGATATTCGGACTGGGCAAGCCGGATTTTTTAGGATCTCGGAGTTCGAAGACTTCCTTTTTATCATAATTTAGATTGCGGCCAACTTTATACCTCAAATTGGTAGTGGTCTCTCGGTCCCCGATTACCTTGATAGGCGTCTTAACTCTGATCGTGCCATGATCGGTGGTAATCACCACGGTTACTTTTTTCTCTGCAAGTTTTTGCAGTAAAGCCCACAATGGAGAATTAGAAAACCAACTCAATGTTAAAGATCGATATGCTTTTTCATCGCCTGCCAGTTCCTTTAAGACTTCCATTTCGGTCCGTGCATGAGACATCATATCTATAAAATTGTATACGATGACGCTTAGTTGATTTTCCATAAATCGAGCACTAGAATCCGGAAGATTTTTTGCATCACTTACCTGGGTGATTTTCGTATAAGAAAATTTTGGAACTGTTTTTAAAACCCGTTGCATTTGCTGTTGCAATAATTCGCTCTCATGCATGTTTTTGCCTCCCTTTTCATTATCATTCAGCCACCAATCCTCAAATTGTTGTTCGATCTGGGAGGGCAACAATCCTGCAAAGATGGCGTTGCGGCTATATTGAGTAGAAGTCGGAAGAATACTGATAAATTGCTCTTCCTGTTCCACCCTGAACCGTTCATTGATTTTGGATTCTATGACTTTCCATTGATCGAATCGGAGGTTGTCCAGCAAAATCATGACGACGGGTTTATCCGGATTAAGTAATGGAAAAACCTTTTCTTTTAACAGCTGATGAGAGAGGACAGGTCCATTTTTGGGATTGTCTATCCAGTCCTGGTAATTACGGGATACAAATTTTGCAAACTCGTTATTGGCTTCTGTTTTTTGGGAGGATAAAATTTGCTTCATCTCAGGGTTATCGGACTGGTCCAACTTTAACTCCCAATTGATGATGCTCTTATATACCTCCACCCAGTCTTTGAGGCTTCCGGCAGAATTGATCTGTTCAGCAATATTTCTAAATTCCTGTTGATAATCTGAAGTAGTTTTTTTTTGCACTAATCTTCGATTGTCCACTATTTTTTTCAATGTCAATAAAACCTGGTTGGGATTGACCGGTTTGATCAGATAATCATCTATTTGAGAGCCGATAGCTTCCTCCATTATATTTTCGGCTTCATTTTTAGTGATCATGACGATCGGTAATTGAGGGTTGATCGCTTTGAATTTGGATAAAGTTTCTAACCCTGAAAGTCCAGGCATGGATTCATCGAGGAATACAATATCAATATCTTTATGAGCCAGGTATTCCTCTAATGCATCATGACCATTGCTGACCAAGACAAATTGGTAACCCTTTTTTTCTAGAAAATAGACCTGCGGTTTGAGTAAATCGAGTTCGTCGTCTGCCCAAAGAATTTTTACGCCTTCCAATTGCGGCCTCCTTTTTGGTCTAGTTCCTTTAAATTGTCAATCATAAAACTGTTTTCCGGAAAAATGGTGAATTAAAATAATCAATCTACCTTCAATGCCTAACGCTGACAAAGTAAAATATATTTTTGATGGTATGAATAAAAGAAAAATAATAAACGATCCTGTGTATGGATTTACGACCATACCAGATGATCTGATCTATGATATCATACAACATCCCTACTTCCAACGCTTGCGGAGGATCCGGCAGCTTGGGCTTACGGATTATGTATATCCTGGCGCCTCTCACACTCGATTTCAACATGCCTTAGGGGCCTTGCACCTCATGACTGAAGCCATTGATGTATTAAGGACTAAAGGCATAACTATAACAGATAGAGAGGCCCAAGGAGCACAAATCGCCATATTATTGCATGATATTGGGCACTCACCCTATTCTCATGCTTTGGAAAAAAAGCTAATTCCATGGAGTCATGAGAAGATTTCACTTGGGTTCATGCAAATCTTAGACGAAGAATTTTATGGAGCGCTTCGTGAGGCCATTAAGATATTTTCTTACAAACACCCTAAAAAATTCCTTTCTCAGCTAGTATCTGGTCAGCTCGATGTTGATCGGATGGATTATCTCAATAGGGATAGTTTTTTTACAGGAGTGTCAGAGGGTGTAATAGGTTATGAACGGATCATAAAAATGCTCAATGTGTTTGATAATCAATTGGTAGTAGAAGAAAAAGGTATCTATTCAGTAGAGAAGTTTTTGCACTCAAGGAGAATCATGTATTGGCAAGTTTATTTGCATAAAACGGTCCTGGCAGCAGAGAAAATGCTGATAAATTGGCTCGATTTATTAATAAAAAGTAAAGGTTGGGAGCAATTTTTCCCCAGCCTTGGAGCGTTAAAGGCTGTGAACCTGAATAAAACATATTTAAAAATAATGTTAGCAAAATTCTCTAATATTGATGATTCAGATGTTACATTTGCGCTCAAATCAAGCTTAAACGCCCAAGACCCCAATATCATAGCGCTTGCAGAAGGATTATTATATAGAAAGTTATGGAAATGCCAACTTTCGAATAAGCCTTTTGCTACTGCATATGTTAAATCAATCGAAAAAGCAAGTAATTACCCCGAATTACTGTTTAAAGGGGTAGAATCAAATGCTGGATATACTGTAAAGTTGAATGAAATTATGATTTTGAAAAAAGAAAGGAAGGTGGTTCCTCTTTCCAAAACATCAGAATTTCAATTTAATTCTAAAGTAGATTCAAAGTTTTTTCTTATATATAAATAAAATTATTTCTTATTTAATTCTTAATCAAAACCTATTTTAAATGAAAAGATTTGTTGTTATGCTCGGATGTGTATTATACTCCGGAGCATTGTTATTAGCCCAGCCAGGAGATGCGCCGCCAAATGCGGTCTCTGGCAAATGTTACGCCAAGTGTATGATTTCAGACCAGTACGAAACAACTTCAGAGCAAGTGCAAACTAAAGCTGCTAGTTCTCGGACTGAAGTAATGCCTGCTAAATACACCACTGTCACTGAACGTGCCATGGTAAAAGAAGCTGGTCAGCGTATCGTAACAGTCCCTGCCGAATACGAAACAGTGACTGAACAAGTATTGGTAAAAGATGCCTCCACCAAATTGCAGTCTGTCCCTGCTCAATATGAAACTGTCACTGAAAGAGTATTGGTAAAAGATGCCGGTCAAACGATCATCACTGTACCTGCTAAGTATGAGACCGTAACAGAAAGAGTCATGGTACGAGAAGCTGGTCAGCGCATCGCAACATTACCTGCTGAATACGAGAAGGCTACTGAGCAAGTATTGGTAAAAGAAGCTTCACAGCGAGTAGAAGTGATTCCAGCCAAATATGAGACTGTAACTGAACAAGTATTGGTTCAAGAAGCTTCTCAGCAACTAGTACAAGTACCTGCGGAATACGAAACCGTAACTGAACAAGTATTAGTAAAAGATGCAAGCCAAAGAGTAGAAGTCGTACCAGCAGCTTACGAAACTGTCACTGAAAGAGTAATGGTGAAAGATGCAAGTCAAATCGTCATGACTGTTCCTGCAAAATATGAAAATGCTACTGAGCGAGTTCTGGTCAGAGAAGCTGGACAGCGCTTGGTATCTATCCCAGCGGAATATGAAAAAGTAACTGAACAAGTATTAGTAAAAGATGCTTCTCAACGCGTCGAAATCGTACCTGCAAAATACGAGACCGTAACAGAGCAAGTATTGGTTCAAGATGCATCTCAGCAATTGGTAGAAGTGCCTGCTGTATATGAGACAGTGACCGAACAAGTACTTGTAAAGGAAGCATCTCAACGCATAGAGGTGATACCTGCAAAATATGAGACAGTGACTGAAAAAGTCATGGTGAAAGATGCTTCTCAAACTGTAGGTACTGTACCTGCAAAATATGAGAGCATGTCTGAAAAAGTATTGGTCAGAGATGCTGGTCAGCGAATCGTCACTGTGCCTGCTGAATATGAGAAAGTAACACAGCAAGTATTAGTAAAAGATGCTTCTCAGAGAATAGAAGTCATCCCTGCTAAATATGAGACCGTGACTGAACAAGTATTGGTTCAAGAAGCTTCTCAGCAATTAGTACAAGTACCAGCGGAATACGAAACCGTGACTGAACAAGTACTAGTCCGTGATGCATCTCAACGCATCGAAGTAGTACCAGCAGTATATGAGACAGTCACTGAACAAGTGTTGGTTCAAGAGGCCTCTCAGTCTTTAGTAGCTGTACCTGCATCTTATGAATCCGTCACAGAGCGAGTAATGGTAAAAGAAGCCAGCAGCCGAATCGAAAGAGTACCTGCGAAATACAAATCAGAATCTGAAACTGTAGTAGTATCGCCAGAGACTACCAAGTGGGTAAAGAAAAAAGCAGATGCAAGCTGTCTTTCTGCTAATCCAGAAGATTGTCTAGTATGGTGCCTGGTAGAAGTACCAGCTGAAAACAAAACTGTAACTCGTCAAGTGAGATTAGAATGTGCTGATGGATATACTGAAAGTGGTGAAGATTGTATTCGAACTATAGAAGTTCCAGCTGAATATACTAATCGTACGTATCAAAAATTAGCTTCGTCCGCTAGCTCAAGATCGACTGATATAGCTGCAAAATATGGTCCTCGGACTTATCAAAAGTTAGTGACTCCGGCGACAACCAAAGTAGTCGATGTCCCTGCTCAATATGTTACAAGATCCATCAAAAAAATAAAGACCCCTGCATCTACACGTTCAGTTGAGATCCCAGCTAAATATGAAAGCCGTACTTTTCAGAAATTGGTAGCTCCTGCTTCCACTAAAACTGTCGAGGTACCTGCTCAATATGAAACTCGCTCTTACATGAAACTGAAGTCTGCAGCGTCTACCAGGACTGAAGATATACCAGCTGAATTTTCTAATCGAACATTCAAGAAATTAGTATCAGCGGCATCGTCTACCAGCCAGGAAATACCAGCAGCTTACGAAAATCGTACCTATCAGAAATTGGTATCCTCAGCTAGTACTAAAAGTGTAGATATACCTGCTCAATACGCTACTCGGTCCATGAAAAAATTGAAAACGCCTGCATCTACCCGATCGATCGAGATACCTGCTAAATACGAAACTCGACCGTATCAGAAATTAGTTTCTGCAGCCGCAACAAAGTCAGTGGATGTACCTGCTCAGTATGAGACTCGTACTTATATGAAGTTAAAAACTCCTGCTTCTACGAGGACTGAAGAAATACCTGCTGAATATACAAATCGAACGATAAGAAAATTAGTTGCACCTGCATCTACTACTTCTAAAGAAATACCTGCTGTGTATGAAAATCGTACGTATCAGAAAATAGTTTCAGCTGCTTCTACTAAAAACGTAGATGTACCTGCACAATATGCTACTAGATCCATGAAAAAATTGAAAACGGCAGCATCTACTCGATCTATCGAGATATCTGCTAACTACGAAACTCGTACCTATCAGAAATTAGTTGCACCTGCTTCCACAAAATCTGTAGATGTACCAGCTCAGTATGAGACGCGATCTGTCATGAGATTAAAAACTCCTGCATCGACTCGAACAGAAGAAGTACCTGCTGAATATGCTAATCGTACCTATAAAAAATTGGTAAGCCCAGCTTCTACTTCTAGCCAGGAAATACCAGCGGTATACGAAAACCGTCCGTATCAGAAATTAGTATCTCCAGCGACTACTAAAACTGTGGAAGTACCAGCTCAATATGCTACTCGATCAATGAAAAAATTAAAATCGCCTGCTTCCACGAGGTCAGAAGAAATACCTGCTGCTTATGAAAATCGTACTTATCAAAAATTAGAGTCTGCTACGGCTACCAAGACGGTAGAAGTACCTGGTCAATATATCACTGTAAGTAAAAGAAACCTAGTGAAAAAAGGTGGATTTACAGAATGGAGAGAGGTAGTATGCGAGTCTAATGTGACTGGTGCTATGATCCGACAAGTGCAGTCTGCTTTGAAGGCTAAAGGATATGACCCAGGCGTCAGTTCTAGCACACTAAATGCTGCTACTAAAGCAGCTCTAGTGAAGTTCCAAAAGGATAATAACTTACCGATTGGATCATTAGATCTTGAGACTTTAAAGGCTTTGGGAATTAATTAAAATAATTTATTAAGACCTTACATAAAAAAAGGCTGTCCAGATGGGCAGCCTTTTTTGTTTAATCTAAGTGATGATAAATTTTAATTGTAGTATCTAAAGCTATTATTAGCCTGGTATAAGTATTCTATTTATCCAATTTTGTACATACATAATCTTTATCTTCGCGGCATCAAATTCATTATAACTTATAAGTCCTATCCTCCATGAAAGATCCAGTATTTCAGCTTATTTCAAAGGAACTTGAAAGACAGCGACACGGCATTGAACTCATCGCCAGTGAAAACTTTGCCAGTTTAGAAACTATCCAAGCAATGGGTACCTGTCTGACTAATAAATATGCAGAAGGATATCCGGGGAAACGATATTACGGAGGATGTGAGGTGGTAGATGAAATCGAGACGATCGCAATCGAACGGTTAAAAGAATTGTTTGGTGCAGCCTATGCCAATGTACAACCTCATTCCGGAGCGCAAGCCAATAGCGCTGTATACCTTGCTTGCCTGAAGCCCGGAGATACTATACTAGGATTCAATCTTGCCCATGGAGGGCATTTAACTCATGGCTCCGCTGTGAATTATAGTGGCAAAACATTCAAACCCGTGTTTTATGGTGTGGAACAGGAAACCGGTTTGATCGATATGGATAAAGTAGAACAAATTGCTTTGGAACACAAACCAAAGCTTATCATTTGCGGAGCAAGTGCCTACTCTAGAGATTGGGACTATGTTCGATTTAGAAATATTGCAGATCAGGTGGGCGCTTTATTGATGGCCGACATTGCACATCCAGCAGGATTGATAGCCAAAGGGCTCTTAAATAATCCTATGTCGCACTGCCATATTGTAACCACTACCACGCACAAGACTTTGCGAGGACCACGAGGTGGTGTGATCCTGCTGGGCAAAAACTTTGATAATCCGTGGGGTCGGACGAACTCCAAAGGGTCGCTTATAAAAATGTCGACGATCCTGGACAGCGGTGTATTCCCAGGTATGCAAGGTGGGCCATTGGAACATGTGATTGCAGCTAAGGCTATTGCATTCGGAGAAGCTCTGACTGATGATTTTAAGATCTATGCACAACAGGTGATGAAAAATGCTCAGGCAATGGCCAATCGATTTAATGCTTTAGGGTATAATATTATATCCGGTGGAACGGACAATCATCTCATGCTGATCAATCTTAGTAATAAGAATATCTCTGGAAAAGATGCCGAAGAAGCCTTAGTCAAAGCAGCTATCACTGTGAATAAAAACATGGTACCATTCGATGAAAAGAATCCAACGGTGACTTCAGGTTTGCGGATTGGAACACCTGCTATCACTACACGTGGGCTCAAAGAAGATGAATGTACTATGATCGTAGATTGGATTGATCTTATCATTCAAAAACCTACAAATCAAAGTTTGATCGCTGAAATCAGACATCGTGTACATGATATGATGAGCGGCTATCCATTGTACGCTCAAATTAGCTAAGCCTATTGATTAGTTTTTTTTCATCAGGATACTTGATTTCTACTAAGAATAAACCGTGTGGAGGCAGGCTTAGACTTTGAGGCAATAAGGTTTGATGAAGTAAGGCAGTTCGTACTTCATCAAGACTAATTTTTCTAAGTGAAACATTGATGCACATGCCAGTGATTAGTCGAACCATGCCTCTCAAAAATCGATTAGCCGATATCGTGAATTTTAGTTTCTTATCTTCTGATTGTTCCCACAAAACGGTAAAGATTTCCACCTTGTAATTTTTTAATCCACTATCACTAAGGCAGAATGGATAGAAGAGATCATATGCTTTGAGTACATCAGCAGCTTGCTGCAAAGCCGGTATATTTAACCGATCAAACTGTTTAAAATAAAAAGATACTTCATCCAGGAATGGAGATTTCAAACCATGTAAATGATACTCATAGGTACGCCGATATGCATCATACCTGGCCTGAAAATCATCCGACACCGCGGTAACCTGCCGGACGGCAATAGATCTGGGTAAGATCGCATTGAGGTGATATACAAAATCGTCTGCTAATTCATTTATGTAATCAAAATGAGCGTAATACTTTTTAGCATGTACTCCACTATCTGTCCTACCACATCCCGCGACCTGAATTGCAGGCAAATGCAATAATGTTGCAATAGATTTCTCTAACGTTTCTTGAACCGTGATTGCATGAGGTTGGCTTTGCCAACCCTGATAATCTAATCCTTTAAAAGAGCACTCTAATAAGAATCGCATCTACAAAAGTAGCCCTTATCCCCTTATAGGCAGAGGTATCTCAAAAAATTTTACCGAAGGAAGAATTCTTTACTTAATAAAGCTAGCATCGGAAGCTACATGCCTTGCATACAATAAGGATGCTCCTGCAATAATTAAATCTTTAAGTAAGCCAGACATTGCATTCATTTTATCCACGGTGTCTACTGCACTTGAGTAAGCAGGGATATGAATAAGTGCAATAAATAGAATCAACATAAAAGCTAGCAATACGGCTGCTAATTTGTCATACTTTTTTATAATAAAAGATAAAGCAGCAGCTATCAATCCTATACCGGCCAGAATGACTCCAGCTGAGCCACCAGGTGCCCACCCCGCCATTTTATTAAGATTGATAAAGTGGTTAATCCCAAAAATTGCAATAGGTATTGCAAACAAAAATCGACCTAATCCAAAAATTGTATTCATAACACGATATTAAAGGTTTAAATAAATCAGTTTTATAAAGGGAGATTCTTTTAGGTTTTAAACTTATTAAAAACTCAAACAATAGCTAAGTTAATTAATTATAACATAAATTAACAAAAAATTTATTTCTGTAAACTTTTTAGACTCCAAAACGTGCAAGGCAGTGTTGAACAATAAAATTTTAATACGGAATTGGTTAGGCCGCTTTGAGTTTGGTAAATTTCGATTTTTCGATTTTACCGCGTACGAAGTCAAGGTCTACGATCAACAGTGAATGATCTTTTTTGGAAGAGGGCATTTCGAACATATCCTCCATCAATATAGCCTCCAGCATAGATCTCAGGCCTCTAGCACCTAACTTAAAATCTAAAGCTTTTGCAGCGATATAATCTAAGGCATCGGGGGTGAATTCCAAAGTACATCCTTCCTGTTCGAATATTTTTTTATACTGCCGCACCAAAGCGTTTTTAGGTTTAATGAGAATTTCGATCAACGTATCCTTGTCTAAGGGGTCCAGATGGGCTAAAACCGGTAATCGGCCAACTAATTCCGGTATCAGGCCAAACGATTTAATATCCTGATGCGTGATATATGCCATAAGGTTTTCACGGTCCACCCATTCTTTGTCTTTTGAATTATATCCGATCACCTGGGTATTGATCCGACGCGCAATGACTTTTTCGACTCCATCAAATGCACCGCCACAGATAAAGAGAATATTTTGAGTGTTTACAGTCACCATTTTTTGTTCTGGGTGTTTACGGCCACCTTGTGGAGGGACACTTACTTCTGCTCCTTCCAGCATTTTCAATAAAGCTTGTTGAACACCTTCACCGGATACATCTCGAGTAATAGAGGGATTATCCGATTTGCGCGCTATTTTATCTATCTCATCAATGTAAATAATTCCTTTTTGAGCAGCTGCCACATCATAGTCACATACCTGTAAAAGCCTGCTCAGCATGCTTTCAACATCTTCACCGACATACCCTGCTTCCGTAAAAACAGTTGCATCTACGATGGCAAAAGGCACATTGAGAATCCTGGCAATGGTGCGAGCCATCAGCGTCTTACCCGTACCGGTCTGGCCGATGAATACCACATTGGATTTTTCGATCTCTACCTCATCGGTAGAAATATTGGATGACAGTCGCTTATAATGATTATAGACTGCTACAGCCAGGCATTTTTTGGCTTCTTCCTGCCCAATGATATATTCGTCCAAATGTGCTTTGATCTTGGCAGGGCTAAGGTCCTTAGGAGGGCTAAAAGAGGATTTGGTTTTTTTCTTTTTGGTATCAAACTCTTCTCTAATGATATGATGGGCTTGTTCGATACACATTTCGCAAATATGAGCATCCAAGCCAGCAACCAATATGGCAACTTCGTTTTTGGGTTTACCACAAAAAGCACATTGGGCATTATGATCGTTTTTACTCATGGATTTTCATTTGCTGGAATAATTTATACCTTTTTTCTCGGATTATCACGGTTTAATACTTCATCGACCAGGCCATATTCTTTGGCCTCTTTAGCCGACATCCAATTATCCCGATCACAATCGTGTTCAATTTCTTCAGCTGACTTTCCGGTATGGTAACTCATGATTTCGTATAGTTCTTTTTTCATCCCTTTGATGAGATTATAAGAGATCTCCATGTCTTTGAACTGGCCTTGCATGCCTCCGGATGGTTGATGAATCATCACTCTACTATGCTGAAGACAGGTCCTTTTACCTTTAGTGCCGGCAGTCAATAGTACTGCGCCCATAGATGCTGCCAAGCCGGTACAGATCGTACCAATATCTGGAGATACATACTGCATGGTATCATATATACCCAGACCATCAATCACACTTCCTCCCGGGCTATTAATAAATATTTGAATGTCGCGCTTGGGATCCATCGATTCCAAAAACAATAATTGAGCCTGAATCACATTGGCTACATAGTCATTGACAGGCACGCCCATAAATATGATACGATCCATCATGAGCCGGGAGAATACATCCATGCCGACGACATTCATCGATCGTTCTTCGATGACAGTAGGTGTAAAATTATTAATATTAGGGACTGTGACCTGAGACATGTATTTGTCCAGGTGGGCGCTATTTATACCCCTATGTTGGGTAGCATATTTTTTGAATTCCAGATCTTCTTTCATGGGAATGATATTATAATTATATGGTACAAAAATACAGGAACAAAAATTAACTACACTTAGTTTAATTAATGATGGTGATGATCATCGTGATCATGGTCATGGTCGTGATCCTCATGATCATGGCCTTCGTGCTCATGAAAAGCGTGTGATTTTTTCTTTCGAGCCTCGGTATCTTTTCTGGCGGTTTCCATCAGAGCATTAAATTCGACTTCTGAGACTTCTTTTGGGATTATTTGAACAACACTCTTTAAACTGTCAAATAATTTATCAGTGAGCACTTCATCGTGGAGTTTTTCGACTTGTTCTCGATTTTGCATCATTTTCTGGATCGTAGGCTCCATAAATGAAAGGTCCCCTAAAGCCATCCCTCCAAAGTAACTCATAATTTGTTGCCGAATTCTAACCTTAATATCTGCTTGTTCCACTTTAATTTCAAATTGTTTTACTAGTTTTTCTCTTATAATAGTCCAGGTGAGGTTTTGGGTAAAATCCGGATAATCTGCGTCCAATTTTTCATCAGAAAGTCGCTCATTTTGTGTTTTCAGCCAGCGCTTCAGGAAGCTATCCGGAAAATCTTGTTTGTTTGCTTTGAGTAAATAATCTTGAATATTTCTAAACAATAAAGCATCTGCTTGATGGCCAATTTGTTTCTCTATTTCTCCTTTTATTTTTGACTTGGCTTCATCTTCAGTTTGCACTGCTTCAGGACCAAAAGCTTGGTCAAAAAATGCTTGATTCAGCTCTGCAAGTACGTTAGCTTTGATATCTGTGATCGTAAGCTGGAAGGTAGTCGGCAAATTTTTTGCTTCCTCCAAGGTGTTAAAATAACGCTGACGAATAAAGGCTTCCTCTTTATCAGGATGTAAAGTTTGAATGTCAATCGTAAGCTGATCGTTTTTTTGTTTTCCTACAAATTGGCTTTTAGCAACCTCATCCAATTGGGATATCCATAATGAAAATTCAGATTGGACGCCCTCCGCTTTTATAGTTCCATTTACTACTTCTGAGGCGTGAATGGTCAACATTTGTTCCTCTGTAACTGGCCCATCAACGGGTTGTAAGCCACCAATTCTATTACGCAGCGTCAAAAGTTGTTTTTCAATAGACTCATCAGCGGCTTGAACTTTTTGCAACTCAAAAACATGATCCAGGCCTTTAATTTCAACATCAGAGGTATACCCAATATCAAATTTAAAGGTATAGGCGCTATCATTGAAAATATTGTAATATATATTTTCTTGTTCCACATTGGGTAGCGGCTGACCAAGGAGGTTGATATTGTTTTGCTGCAAGTGCTCAAATAATTGTTTTTGCAACATGTTTTCTACCACTTCCTGTAAAATGGCATTCCCGTACATTTTTTTGATTAAGTCTACTGAAGTCTTGCCTTTACGAAAGCCTTTGAGCTGGGCTTTGTTTTTGTGATTATTCAGGCCCTTTTGAAGTAAGGGTTGATACTCTTCAGAAGGAATGTGGACGGTGATGATACCTTGAAGGTGTTCTGTACTAACGAATGTAACGGCCATGCAACCAGATAAAATATAAAGTAAAAATTAAAAAAAAGTGCGGATAGAGGGACTCGAACCCCCATCCCGTGAGGGACCAGATCCTAAGTCTGGCGCGTCTACCAATTTCGCCATACCCGCAGATTTTAG
>JAYSTG010000622.1:0-6945 GCA_043719965.1 Saprospiraceae bacterium
ATGGTCAAGAAAAAGATGGACGATCCATCAGTCTGATCAACGGCAATGACCTAAGTGGATGGCATATCGATATACCAGAACGGGATACCAATCCTCAAGCTAGGAATCCATTCATCATACGGAATGGAATGTTAGTAAGTCTGGGGACTCCTGGTGGTCATTTGATCACTGATAGTAGTTTTGGAAATTATCAGATCGAGTTGGAATATAGGTTTGCAGGCGTGCCTGGAAATTGTGGTGCATTGGTCCACGCCTCTATACCGAGAAGGCTGTACGAGATGTTTCCTCAATCTATAGAAGTGCAACTAATGCATGAGAATGCCGGAGACTTCTGGTGTATCGGCGAAGACATCAAAGTGCCTGACATGGAAAAACGAAGAGGGCCTAAGGAAAACTGGGGTATAGATGGTGATAAAAATCGGCGCATTCCTAATCTGACGGATGATACAGAGCAAGCTGTGGGCAATTGGAATCATATGATCATCGAATGCTTGGGCAGAGAAATAAAGGTATGGCTTAATGATATCCTCGTCAATCATGGTCATGATGCAACTGCACAGCGTGGTCGTTTTGCACTGCAAGCTGAAGGCTCTGAAGTGGAGTTTAGAAAAGTGATGATCAAACCCATATTGACATTTTCATATTGAATCGGTTACAACGGCCGTTTATTTGGGTATAATTTTTATCACAGAGTCTTAGCTTCTGTAAAGTCTTTCTATTTATTCTTATCCTTTTTCCATTTCCAAGTATACCCAATATTTAGGCTAAAAAAATAAATTCTTTTTGGATCTGAAAACCAAATTTCTTTGCCATAGATTAATTGAAGGCTTAACTGTTTTATCGGCTTGACTCTAATTACAAAATTTGGTTCGAGTCCCCATTGATCAGGAATAAAGACCTCTTTCCAAAGTGGTTCGTTCCAACCATTTTCAATCCGTACGTATACAACTTGCCCACTAAGCCTTCGATAACTTGACTTTAAAGAAAACTGGAGGTCGACATACGTGCTTCTTAATATATCCCCATAAAATCCGAATCCATACCTTTTGATAACACCATAACCAGATATTAAATTTAATTTTCCGTAATTTTCGATATCTACATATCCCCCGGGCTCAGACACAAATGCTGATGCATCTAATCCCATTCTACTAACCAAAGGAATTTTGAAAGCAACATTAAAGGGACCTCTTGCAATATTTAGCCTTATACTTAATACCATTAATAGAATAAGATTGATAATATATTCTTCCCAATGAGATTTCATTCAGGTTTTGACCTTCCAGTCTTTGGAAAGAAAAAAAAGCTACCAATAAAATGATAAAGCAAATATGCTTACCGCGAAATAATAAATCTACCCGCTTCATAACCATTTATACTTTTAAAAGAATAAAAATAAATGCCACTTTCTAAATCTGAACAATGAATGCTCTTATTAATTTTTTTAAAGCTTTTCCTAACTTTCCCTGTAACATCATAAATAATCAAATTTTCATATTTATCCAATTCAGAATTATGATTATCAAAATAAATGGCATTATTATAGACGATCTTAAATGGTAAAAATTTAATCGGTAAATTATTAACAACCGGGCCATAACATTTTTGAGCATTTACAGTCATAAAATTATTTGCAGTAGCGCCACCAACATTAGCCGTTGCCGAAATTATATAACTTCCAAGGTTATTAGATGGAATAGTGGTAACGTATGCTGTGTTATTTCCTGGTCCGGATAATGTAAAATTTCATCCCGCAGCAAGCGACCAAGTAAATACAGCGTTATTCATAATTTTGCTGGCAAAGTCGTAAAGGCAAAATTTAGGGCATCATTTTCTTTTATTACATTCTTGACATCTATATTTAGATCTTCAGCAATCAATCCATGTGCTTGATAAGGTTTGTTGTCGATAAAATGTAATTTGAATATTGTCAGTTCAATAGGAATATCTTTATAATATTGTTGAAATTCTATACACAAGTCTTTAGTTTTTTCATCGAATTTTCTCCTAATTTCCTTGAGTTTGTCATTTTTAGATAATCCAAGATTCGTCGATTGTAGATTAAGAAATTCAGTTTCTGTAAATACTGTTGCATCTTTAAAGTGGTACCAACCATGTGGTTCTATGTCCTTGGTGATGTCAGTAAGTCCATTTTTCTCTCGCAATGCTTTTGGAAGTTTTCTTTGTGCATAGTCAATAGTCGTAAGTCATGAGTCATGATTCAATAGTCGTAAGTCATGAGTCAATAGTCGTAAGTCATGAGTCATGAGTCAATAGTCGTAAGTCATGAGTCAATAGTCAATAGTCGTAAGTCATGAGTCATGAGTCGTAAGTCATGAGTCAATAGTCGTAAGTCATGAGTCATGAGTCGTAAGTCATGAGTCATAAGGTTTTTTTCAAGTTTAATAAATCGGATTTAATAGCATTGGTGACATCTTGTGCGGGGATGGCGATATTAAATGCTCCATCATTGGCTCCACCGAGTGGGTATTCTGAATGAAGACAGAGTGGTGCTTTAATCTTTAATTCATCCAATTGTTTGAAATAGTTTTGAAAATCTATGACACCCTGACCGATAGGCACATTATTTACAGACATTTTACCATCTATTTTGGTCCAATTAAAATCTTTGATAACTAGAGAATTGATGTGTGGAGCAATTAGTTTAAGACTGGTCGGCCAGGAGTTAAAACTCTCTATCATGGCATGCCGGATATCGAATTGTATCCCTATATATTTTGGGTCCATATCCTTAATCATATACCAGATGTCCCAGAGTGAAGCGCCCACTCCAGTACCTGCATGATTTTGATAAGCTGCTTGAATACCGTATATCTTGTTTAGCGTAACTAATTCTGCTAGTTGTTTTTTATATTGATCCAATTGCAGCGGGATAGGCTTATTCGGATTATAGGTCAACCACCCGAGCCGATAAGTTTTAATGCCAAGCTGACTTGCAGTTTTTAATATAGTTACAGTATTTGGCTCATGAACTGAAGTGATAGTTGTGGTAATAAGATCAGACTTGAGTCCAGCCTCTCGGATGGCTTTAACAGCCTTGGGTAAATCGGTAGTGACATTTGCAGGAAGTACATGTCCATTGGGGCGGACTGTAAGGTCTATTCCATCAAAACCCATCTGAGCTCCAGTGAGGGCCATCTGATTATAATCCAGCCATTGTAAATGTTTAGAGAAAATATGGATATCCCGCTTTGTATAACCTGAGGATTTAAATAATGGTAAGGATACTAAGGCAGAATTCAATGGAACAATAGTTGCCAGTGTAGCAAGTTTCTGGAGATATTGTCTGCGCGAAAGCTTGGAATGCATCTATACTTTTTTATTTTTGATTTTTATAGGTTTATTCCTGAACCACTTAGGATTATACACAGCGCCAGCAGCCACTTGTACCATGGAGATTCTGACCTTCGTCGGAAAAAAACGCTCATGTTCTGCTCTTTTATGAGCATGCCCCTGCCCTCCACTATCGTCTTTGATCACCAGATCCATTTGTTTGATGCCTTCAGACCAGATAATAGATTCATTTTGCCAAAATGAAGTCATAGAAACATCCTTTTCATAGACTCCCTCCCTCTGATAAATTTGAGTACCTGTACATCCATACCCATTGCCCTGACCTTTGTTAGGAATATAACAAAGGGTCCAGATCGTGGGTGCATCGCCGGGTGGTTTCTCTAATACCTCAATTCGGATATGCAATGTGCCATTGCGAAAATCTAAAGGTGAGGTCCAATCCTGGGGACGACCTTTATAGATAAGATCTCCTTTGACATAAAAATGAGATTTGCTAGGCTTGGAACTATCTGCATCTTGTTTGGTATACTTAAAGACTACATCAAACAGCGTAAACTGTGTGGGATGAGATTTTCCATTGATTTTAATGGATTGCGAATTTAAAAACGATGGTACCATGATGGCAAATAGCAGAGTTAATCGAACCATGCCCCGAATATCAGTAAATTTATTCAAAATTAGCTTCTTTTCAAGATAAGGATACGTTATGTTTAATATGAAGTTTTGGGGTTTCCTTTTTTTTATGATTGCTTTGTGTATAGCAAACGCTCAGAGTTTTACGGAGGACATCGAAGTAAAACAAATTGTTTCTCGGGCTTCCAATTTGACGGAATACCTCAATCTGGATTTAACTACCAATAAACCCTTAGATCCCCGGAAAACTATTGAATTTACTTTGTTACCTCAAAGGATACAACTTGATACTGCTTCACCATTTATCAGTGTGTCTGCAGGATGGTATGAGACGAATGGCAAAGGAGGCAATACATTACTGTCCATCCGATTTTCAGTTAATACTACCGCATGGGAAGGGTGGCAGGATTTTAAGATTTATGATCATTTTGAAAAAGGAAGATTTACGGAGACTTCGGGACAGATCTACATTGACAAAAAAAACAAGTATTATCAGTTAAAAATAAAAAGCAATCTTAATCACGCAGGAGAAAATGTACATGCTCTTCTCTTAAATTTTTACAATCCAGACAAGGAACTTCAAACTTGTTCGAATTCTTTGACCACAAATCATCCAAGAAGGGCAAATACTGCAGCAAACTGTTTATGTTTTATCCCTCCCTATATCAGCAGACCAGATTGGAACTGTCTTGAAAAACATACATCACAAACTTCTAAGGATTTCACGCATATCATCATCCACCATTCCGGTGGGCCAAATATATCTGCGGATTGGAATGCAACAGTGTTAAGTATATGGAACACCAGTACGATTACCTATGGATTCAAGGATATTGGTTTTAATTGGCTTATAGCACCTGACGGAGTCATTTATGAAGGTCGGTCATTTGGAGGCATAGAGTCAAATGGTGATCATTTTTGTGATGCCGATGCCCAGACTATCGGAATCTGTATGCTTGGTACCTATCAAGACCAGGATATCACAGATAAAGCTAGAAACTCATTGATCCAGTTATTAGCCTGGAAATCCTGCCAATGGAATATCAATTCCGATGAAAAAACAATGTTGGTTTCTATAGGTAGACCATTAGATAATATCGACGGGCATCTTCAAGGCTGTACTGTGGATTGCCCTGGTGAACAATTGTTCAAAGGAATACCTGCCTTGCGTATTGCTGTTAAGAATAAACTTAAACCGTCCTGTTTGTCTACAGGCATTAGGGGGATCTTTGATCCTTTCAATATCCAAGTTTCACCCAATCCATTTTCTGATCATATCGCTATATCCGGCAATTTAACAACTGCCACCATGGTACAAATTCAAGTCACTCGAGTTGATGGGAGGCTAGTATACCAGACTTTAAAAAAATTAAACACTGGTCGATTTGAGGAGTCGTTACCTGATTTAAGTCTGCCTGGATCAGGAGTCTATCTAATGAATATGAGGATAGGTCAGGAGTGGATAATAAGGAAGTTGGTAAAATTATAAATCAGGTATCCTGGGTTATATTTTGACGAAAAAGACAAATACATTATCTTTGCGGTCGCTTCCAAAAGCTATTGACCTATGGTGTAACGGTAGCACACCAGATTTTGATTCTGTTTGCCTAGGTTCGAATCCTAGTAGGTCAACTGAAAAGCTCTCATTTGGGAGCTTTTTTTGTTTATTGGCTCTTCAAGATGGATATTCGAGAAAGCCAGAACCAAGTTTCTAATCCCATTGAGGTCGAATTATTGATCTCACCGAATCGTTTTCGTCTAAAATCGTATCAAATCGTATCAATAATTTGTTTATTTCGGATTAAAGAATTCCTGACAGCCTATGGGATAAAACGCCTTACAAAAAAGATTACCCTATTCAGGTTATGATAGAGTTGACCGGTACTGAAGATAAAATTGACTTTGATGTGATGGTAGTTTACGATGAAGCATGAAATATTCCCCAAATAGTGTTCATACTATTTGAAGTATGAGGCATAAGCTTCCAAGGAAAATCAAGGCTTCAACTTAAACCATTCATCGGGGTGTATGGCAGATTTCCCATTTTGATGGCTAGAAACAACTTATTTAAAGCGCATTGTAGGGAAATTTGCCACACACCCATTCATCGTGTATTTGAAATCTTCATTCAATTTTCCCTATTTTGGTGTCCTCTATAAATCATGCGTCATCTTTCTATTTCCTTTTTTCTGATATCCATACTGTCGTTTCCATCCTGTAAGACCAAACCTAAGCATTTTATAGAGGGGCAATGGACCATGACTACCGACGAGCAAGTCATGATATTTAAGTCGGATAGCGTGATGCATTGGATCTTCCACGGTCCCTTTTTAGATGATACATTTAAAGTTAGATATGGTCTCGATCTGAATAAGTCTCCTCAGCATATCAACTTATTTGACTTCAATAGAGGTATATTAAAAGACAAAATCCTAACTGGAATTCTGGAACATCAAGGGATAGATACCATTCGAATGGATTTCCAACTTGTAGATACCTGGGCGGAAGCAGATAGCGCTCGACCTAAAGCATTCGTATCTGATCAGGTGCGATTTTTTGTGCGGAAATAATCGTTGGGTTTTCATTGTTTATTATTGATTCTTATACCCGGGGTCATATCCTCTGGCCATGTGCAACGCTATTACTCTTGACAGCCGGATTACAAAAGTAAAACTAATCACCCCTGCCAGGATAGCAAGAAAAATCGACAGATTGATACCTAAATGAAAAACCAAATAAAATAAAGCAACTAATCCTAACATTCCCCACGAAAATAATCCATATGAAACAAACATAGATCCCATGTAAAACCCTGGTTCGGGTGTAAAATGAAGCTTACAATTTGGACATTTTTCGGGCATTTCTAAAAATTTAGTTACCTCAAAACCACGGTATGAAAACATTCTTCCCTGCTCACATCGGGGACAGCGGAGGCCAAGGATGGCATAAGTTTTTTTGAAGAATCTAGACATTGAAGGATGTAAGGTAAGGAAGGAA
>JAYSTG010000623.1:0-2621 GCA_043719965.1 Saprospiraceae bacterium
GACTGAACCCAATAAAACAACAAAAAAAAGCAGCTGATCCTAACCTTTGTAGGATCGCGCTGCTTAAAAAACTTACTCTAATTCTTAAAAACAGTAGAGTGAATTAGATATATAACCCCACATTAAGCTTTAGAAATTTCTAAAGCTTAATTGACGATTGATTTTGAACAAGTTAGATTAATACTTAATTAAAAAAGTAACTTGTTCAAAACCAATGTCAGGGTTATCCTGACAATTAATTGATCTTTAATCAATTAATTCGTCACCACTTACGAGTGTGAGACGACTATAGGAGTCATCAGACCTTAAGGCGAATTACGCTCTAACCCGTAATCGGGATAACTTTAATAGTTTGTTGAAAGCCGAAACCGGATCATTGTTTAAGTAAATTTACTTTCTCTTTATCGCCGTAACCATTCACCCATTCGTAGGAAATCAATTTTTTGATGGCGTCATAGGTTCCTTTTCCATTGACCTTTTCTCCAAATGGCTCTAATGTATTCTGGATATTAATTTCATTACAACTAAACGAAATTTCACCCGGAGAATCTTCTGGTCTTTCTATGCCAAAGACATCGTACCATTCAAAGTATAAGCCACCGCTGAAATCGCTTAGTTTGAATGTATTTTGCCATTTCCGGCATCAAAGTCACCCTGAGAAAATGTTTTGACTAATTTTTTGACACCAGCTTTTGATACAAATAAATCCACTTCAGCGAGATCTTTGTTGACGCTGAACATATCAAATGCAAGGTAGTCTGCCGTAATCTTATCGGTAAAAATGCCGGTATGAGCAGGGTCGATCACGACCCTCAGGTTGACACCATCCGGTATAGTTGGGATTCTAATTTTACTTTCATCAATACACTGAGCGAGTAAAAATAAACAAGATATAAAGAGCACTATATTTTTCATGTTGAAGATTTTATATTATTAAAAAAGGATTGAACCACTGCAATAATTTATTTCAGTTTACATCCCAAAATACTTTATCGAGGTATTGATTATGTTGTTTGCCTTTGGGATTGATGGTGAGATCATCACCATTGTAATGCAGCGTCACAGGATAAGGCCTTGATTGTATAGAGTAAACATTGGGGTCTTTAGCCGGATCACAGGTCTGGGGGAATCCAGTGCGTCGGATGTCATTGTAAGGTTCTATACCATATCCAAAATCATGAATCCATTTTTGGGTTATGATGATTTCCAATTTTTTTGAGGCATCTCCTGCATCATAAAGAGCCAAGACTTTTGTGAGGTAAGTATTGATTACTTCATCGCTCATCACAGGAGCTCCTGCATTTCTTGCAACTGTATTGATTTTAGCAAAAGAAGATTTAACACCGGATTCCAATAAGGTCTTAGCATTCTCCCCTGTATTTTTAGTCAGAGCCAATTCTGCTCGAATAAAATTTAAATCTGCAGCAGTAAGCATCCTTTGTGCCCCAGATCCTTTCAAGCCGGAATTTAAATCTCCATTGACTCCTGATCCATTATCATAAGCTCCGCCTATGTTCACCATCGCCTAACTGATTGTAGAAATAATATGGTAAACGTGGATCTTTAATGCCCACCATCATCATATTCTGTGTTGTAGTATCCCCTTTCATCAAAAGATAGAAGTATGGGCTAATAAAAAATGAAGGATTGCCTTGTGTATACTCTCGAATGAAACCTGGATTTCTATTCTCAGGAGTAATATTAGTGGTATACCCCATCTCAAAGTCTTCATTGGTACCACTGATCAAACTTGACTTAAGTAATTCAATGACTTTGGCTGCATCATATAGATCAGTCAATCTTACTTTATTGTACATATTGAGTAATAAGGATCGTCCATATTTCTTCAATTTATTCATATCTCCCTTATAGATCAGATCATCGCTGCCAGGTTGTCTGAGACTGGTCTTTTCTAAATCGGCTAAGGCTTCAAGTCCAAGACGGAATAAGTCTTTGTAAATTTCTTTATCATCATCAAATTTTGGAAAAGTGACTTCTGCGCCTTTACTAGCTTCAGAATAGGGCATATCTCCCCACATATCTATCATGGTACTAAACATCTGTACTTTTAATAATTTAGACATACCTACATAGGACCATACATTTGTTTCAGAAGCTTTTTCTATTACCACATTGAGGTCAGGTAATACCAATGCATAAAACTTTTCCCAAGACTGTGAGATCGCAAACTCATTTTCTGTGATTTTATAGTCATCATGTTTGCCCCGTTGTACGGTGTGATGCGAATAAACTGAGACTAATTCAGAAAGACTTGCATTTCCCATTCCAATGGATCCGAAAATAGCTGCCTGACTGAATGGCATAAGATTATTGATCTGTGCATAAGTAGGATTATTAGGATCATCATTGATATCTAAGTAATCATCACAAGAAGAAATAGTAATTAGATTTAATACAATAAAACAGAATGGAATAATATATTTTTTCATCTGATTAATTTTTATAAAGTTTGCTAAAAACAATGGACTGAACTTGTTCAATAAACTAAAATTTTAGATTTATACTAGCCCCAAATCTTCGGATAGAGGGCAGGTTTTGGAATTCAAACCCCTGGAAATTATTATCACCAAAAGTGCTGGTCTCCGGATCAAAATTGGTGT
>JAYSTG010000624.1:0-2621 GCA_043719965.1 Saprospiraceae bacterium
GTAATGGCTTCCGTAAGGTTGACAACTATTTCAAAATTGACCAACCGATTACTGCTCTGAAATCTATAAGCTAAGCTTTGTGTTGCACCCCAACCGGTAGTCATTCTATCATATCCATATCTATTTTTACCTTGGATAGGTCTGAAGGTATTACCACTGTTTTGAAAACGGATCCAGTGTGCCATCCAGAGTGGTTCTATACCCGCTGATAAATAGTGCCCATTTCCTAAATTAAATTCTCTGTGCACACTAAAGCCAAAGATCAGTCCACGATGTCTCAGATCTACTTCTGCAAGCTGATGGTCTTCACTTATGAGATGTCCTTCTGATGATCGCAGCCGGACTAATACATCTTCCTTCACTTTGGATCCGAAAATATACTGAAATGAAGGGCCGCAGCCCCATCGATTACTTTTCTTGATTATTGTGCCACTTATAATACCTTGACTACCATATCGTTTTACAAGATCAAATAGACTGAGTTGATATCCATATCCAAGCTTGATAAGGATGTTAGGCTGAAGACTATCTTGGCTATAGGAGTTCACTGGAAACATCCCCAGTAAGGCCATCATCCAGGCTATTAGCTTAAATTTCACCACTCAAAAGTAGGTAAAAACTCCCCGATCCATGAGGTTATACGCTGAATGGCTTCTAGAGCTTTTTTAGTTAATTATTATTTAAAATGAAATTAGAGTTGAACTTGCAAAAAAATTGATAGTCATGTAGTTATGTCATATATTTGCAGGCTTTTAAAATAAAAAATGAGTGGTAAGAGAGTTTTAATCACGGGAGCGGCTGGGTTTTTGGGTTCGCATTTATGTGATCGATTTATAGCAGAGGATGATTTTGTAATTGGTATGGACAACCTGATCACAGGAAGTCTCAAAAATATTGAGCACCTATTCAAGCTCAAGGAATTTGAGTTTTATCACCATGATGTCAGCAAATTTGTTCACGTACCCGGTCCGTTGGATTATATACTCCATTTTGCTTCACCTGCCAGTCCTATAGATTACCTCAAGATGCCTATTCAAACCTTGAAGGTAGGCTCTTTAGGTACACATAATTTATTGGGTTTAGCCAAAGAAAAGAAAACAAGGATACTTATAGCATCTACCTCTGAAGTCTATGGAGATCCATTGGTACATCCCCAACCTGAAGAATACTGGGGTAATGTCAACCCCATCGGACCTCGAGGGGTATACGATGAGGCAAAACGATTTCAAGAGGCGATCACTATGGCTTATCATCACTATCATGGGCTTGAAACGCGTATCGTAAGGATTTTTAATACCTATGGGCCACGGATGCGGGTGAAAGACGGCAGAGCGCTTCCAGCTTTTTTTTCGCAAGCCATAAAAGGCGAGGATCTTACTGTATTTGGTGACGGATCACAGACTAGGTCATTTTGTTATGTGGATGATTTGGTTGAAGGCATTTTTAGGTTATTGTTGAGTGATTATCATCTGCCTGTAAATATTGGTAACCCAGATGAGATTTCCTTAAAAGCTACCGCCGAAGAAGTCATTGCATTGGTAAAAGGACATTCCAAAATAGTTTATCAACCTTTGCCTGAAGATGACCCTAAAACCCGCCGACCAGATATTAATAAAGCAAAAACTATACTTGGGTGGTCACCCAAAATTTCAAGACAAGAAGGATTCAAACGCACCTTTTCTTATTTTAAAGAAGTTTTAGAATTATGAGTGAGAACAAAACAATTTGGATCACTGGCGGGGCAGGGTTTATAGGCTCGCATGCTGTAAGACATTTTTTATTGCATTACGATTATAATGTTGTTAATATTGATGCATTGACTTATGCTGGCAATCTTGCCAATCTTGCCGATGTAGAGCATCATCCCAGATATCATTTTGTCCATGCTGATATTACTGATCCTGAAGCTATCCAATCAGCCCTATATCAATACCCTGCAGATTGGATCATTCATTTTGCTGCAGAATCTCATGTAGACCGATCCATCATGGATCCATTGACATTTATCAAAACCAATGTAATGGGTACCGCTAATTTATTGATGGCAGCTCGAAAAGCATGGACTGATAAAACGGGAAAACTCTTCTATCATATCTCTACGGATGAAGTTTTTGGCAGCCTAGGCAAAGAAGGGTTTTTCACGGAAACAACGCCTTATGATCCACGATCACCATATTCTTCTTCCAAGGCAGCTTCTGATCATTTAGTCAGGGCATATTATCACACCTATCATTTGCCCGTCATTATTTCCAATTGTTCAAATAATTATGGGCCATATCAGTTTCCTGAAAAATTAATTCCTGTTGTAATTCAAAATATTTTAAATAAAAAGCCGATTCCAGTATACGGCGACGGAAGCAACATCCGGGATTGGTTATACATTCAGGATCACATAGAAGCTATAGACCTGATAGCTCATCATGGAAAAAGGGGAGAAACCTATGCCATTGGAGGCCATAATGAACTCAAAAATATAGATTTGGTGCGATTATTGTGTAGGATCATGGATCAAAAACTTGGACGAGCGGAAGGAGAATCTGCTAGTCTGATAAGTTTTGTCAAAGATAGACCCGGTCACGATATGAGGTACGCAATAGATGCTTCAAAACTCCAAGCAGAAT
>JAYSTG010000625.1:0-2613 GCA_043719965.1 Saprospiraceae bacterium
CAAAGCTTTTTAACATAAATCGAAAAGTTTTGCCTCTTCAAGAACTTACAAAAGATTCGAATTCATCCAAGATGTGTGATTTCCAACACCTCAGAGAGGAATTAGATTAATCCGCCGATTACCATAGTGCTCTCCAACTTATTCGTATCTTTCGGCAAATAGAAAAACCAGAATAGAGCGATGATTAATTTAATCTTGTTTGGCCCTCCGGGTTCGGGGAAAGGCACTCAAGCACAAAAACTTGTAGAGAAATATGACATCACCCATTTGTCGACTGGTGACATGTTTCGATACGAACTAGGTCATAATACGGAATTAGGGCGACTTGCTAAATCCTATGTGGATAAAGGCCAATTAGTACCGGACTCCGTGACCATCGATATGCTTAAACAACGTATGGAAAATGGTATTATCAAAAATGGTTTTATCCTAGACGGTTTTCCAAGAAATATTCCTCAAGCTGAAGCATTAGATAGACTTCTGGGCGAAAAAGATATTAAGATTACAGCCTTTTTATCCCTGGAAGTGGATGACGAAGAATTGATAAGTCGCTTACTGAATAGAGGTAAATCATCGGGTAGATCTGATGATGTCAATGAAGAGATTATAAGGCACCGTATGAAGGTGTACAAAGCTGAAACTACACCAGTATATGCCTATTATGATTCAAAAGGAATGGCAATACAGGTCAATGGCATGGGGACGATAGACGAAATTTTTGAAGAGCTTTGTTTGCTCATAGATGATCGATATACTACCAAGTTCGTGTATTGAATTTGATGTAGTTCAACACAAAAATGGCTGAAGAAAACTTTATTGATTTTATTAAAATCCAATGCAGATCTGGTAATGGCGGAGCTGGGGCTGTCCATCTACATAGAGCAAAATTCGTAGAGAAAGGCGGACCTGATGGTGGTGACGGAGGTCGGGGAGGTAAGATTTTAGCTATTGGGAATGAACAACTATGGACTTTACTCCACCTTCGGTATAGAAAGCATTTATTTGCCAGTGATGGCGAAAAAGGAGCTAAAGAAAATCGCTCCGGACATGATGGCGAGCATAAGGCCATCGAACTGCCTTTAGGCACTGTCATCCGAAATGTAGAGACGGGAGCCTTGATAGGGGAAATCACCAAACATGGACAAGAGCTCATACTCCTAAAAGGTGGCAGAGGAGGCAAAGGGAATGCTTTTTTTAAATCTTCAACCCATCAGACTCCTCGCTATGCGCAACAAGGGCAACCTGGAGAAGAATATTGGTTGTCCTTTGAACTTAAAATATTGGCTGATGTCGGCCTGGTGGGTTTTCCCAATGCAGGCAAATCCACATTACTGGCTTCAGTTACTGCTGCAAAACCCAAGATTGCAAGTTATCCGTTCACCACCCTAGTTCCCAATCTGGGCATCGTGGCTTATCGTGGAGGCAGATCATTTGTGATGGCAGATATCCCAGGCATCATCGAAGATGCTCACCAGGGCAAGGGGTTGGGAGTTCGTTTTTTAAGGCATATCGAACGCAATGCGGTTTTATTGTTCATGGTGCCCTCTGATTCAGAACATATAGCAAATGAATATAAAATATTATTAAAGGAACTAAGACTATTCAATCCAGAATTATTAGATAAACCTCGATTACTGGCTATCACAAAAATGGATCTGGTAGAACCTGATCAAATCATCAAGCTTAAACGACGATTGCCTAAAGGTGTTCCATATTGTTTGATCTCCGCTATAAATCAACAAGGGCTGGAAGAGCTTAAAGACAAAATCTGGGAGATGATCACCACCTCCAAAGTCTAGCTAGTAAAATGCTTTGACCTGCACTTTTTTAAATATGCCCAATACCATTAAGTATTGTGCTAGAATATAGGTCAGCATGATCATAAATCCAGCGTAAGGCAAGATCAATTTAAATCGATTGATCGCCAATAGGCTGTCTGATATTACAAATAAAATCGACCCAAGCACGGCAAAAAGACCACGAAAAGCAAAACTTATAGTGGATCGCCATGCATACCATGCCATCAAGATAAGTCCTGCTCCATATATGGTCACTGGTATTTTTAACTTTAAATCCATTCCAGGATATAGTAGCATTAAAAAGAAAATAAAATAAATCATATAGATGACAGACCATCCTGTAGAAATTGGTCTTGACCCAAGCGCAAAAAAACTTAGGATATACATACATTGCGCTATCAGAAAGGCACCCAGTCCAATATAAAAGTAGAGATCGTTACTCAATATTTTTTCAAATTGAAGAAATACATCACCCACGGTGCTAAAGGCCAAGGCTACAAACACGGTTTTGAAATAAAAAGCAGATATTTTTTGATGAAAAATATTGGCATAGAGGCCAATAGCTAAAGATGGTATCAATATTGGTTTGGTCCACATACCTAGATCCTGCCATCCAAATAATTCAGCCGATAAGTGCACTAAACTAACTGTAAAAAAAGGAACATAAAATTTCATATCGACTGTGCATTGCCCTTTTACTCATTCTTGACCCGATCAATCGTTTCTTTTGTTTTGTCTGCAAATTCCCTAAACAAAGGTTTGATCAATCCAAAAACAGCTCTAGATTTTTCAGGCAAAGTCTGTAAGGCCGTAT
>JAYSTG010000626.1:0-6878 GCA_043719965.1 Saprospiraceae bacterium
CGCATTTTAGACAGCCATTCGTTGAATTTGACTCCGCCGATATTGTCAGTATGGCTATGGATATGAATTTCAAAATTTGTCAGTATTTCATTGAAAAAAAAATCACGTACTTTTTTCTTTTCTTCCTCTTCTATATAATAGCTTCCTCCACCAAAGAAAATACTTACCGTTTTATAGACAGGCCTCCCATCAGTTGAGATAGGATTTTGGCCCTTGGTCAGGTAGGGTAATACCATTATAAAACAAAATAAGATCCGCATGATAGCCTTATCGATACGGAAAATTAAGGGAATATTTCTAAACTAACAAGATGCTCTTATTCGAGCTTGAGAAAATTACCTACTTTGCAGAACAATCACTCCCCAAAACATTTTGCTATAATTTCTGTAAGTTGTGCGTCATGTACTTTTTTATATCCAGTAGCAACAGATGGCGATGGCGGTCTGCTTATCACTTCAAAAACACCTGGAAAATTTATACTCATGTGAACCCAAGCGCCCATATTTTGTGGCTCTTCCTGCACCCAACATCGTTTTGCTTTTTTATATTTTTCCAATAATGTATTCATTTGATTTATAGGCAATGGATACAGTTGTTCTATTCGGATCAATGCTATATCCTCTCGTTTAAATTCTATTCGTTTTCTCAAAAGTTCATAATAGATCTGACCTGAGCAGAACATAGCTTTCTTCACTTTTTTAACAACTAGTATATCATCAATGGTTTCTTTGAAGCTTTGATGATCGATTAATTCCTCGATGGTGGATACACATAATGGATCACGAAGTAGTGATTTGGGAGACATCACGATCAAAGGCTTTCTGAAAGGCCAATAAAGTTGCCTTCTTATGGCATGAAAAAAATTGGCTGGAGTCGTTATATTACAAATCGACCAATTACAGTTAGAACTGACTTGTAAAAACCGCTCAGGCCGAGCATTGGAATGCTCTGGACCTTGACCATCGTAACCATGAGGTAATAACATGACCAGACCACTCATCCGTTGCCATTTGGATTCTGCGGAAGCTATAAACTGATCGACCATAGTCTGAGCTCCATTATAAAAATCGCCAAACTGAGCTTCCCAGATGACTAAATGATCGGGTGATGCTAATGAATATCCATATTCAAATCCAAGTACACCAAACTCTGATAATAAACTATTATAAATAAAAAATCTTCCTCGCGCATCTTGAATATTATTTAATCGTTGATGTTCCACATTGGTCTCGGCATCATATAGTACAGCATGTCTGTGAGAGAATGTACCTCTTTTTACATCTTGACCACTTATCCTCACGTTTTTACCATCCTGTAACAATGATCCATACGCCAATAATTCTCCCAAAGCCCAATCTAACTTTCCTTGCCCTATGAGCTGCCTATAGGTGTTAAACAATCTATTGATTTGTGCTAGTGGTTTAAAATCAGCTGGTAAAGTCAGAATATGGTCGAGAATTTTATCTATTACATTTTTGGAAACACCCGTCTTAGGAGAAGATTCAAAATCAGCTTGGTCTTGGGTTTTTTTAAGCGCTTTCCAAGCCAAATCAGGTTCCTGGTAAGTATGAGGCAGGGTTTTTTGTTTTACTAATTCTAGGCGATCTTGTAAAATGCCCCAAAATTCTTGTTCCATTTTCTGAGCTAATTCTTTCTGCACTTCGCCTCTTGTTATAAGTTTTTGAGTATATATTTCTCGAGGATTGGGATGATTGGCTATGATAGAATACATCTCTGGCTGAGTGAACTTTGGCTCATCAGATTCATTATGCCCATGTTTACGATAGCACACCATATCTATGTACACATCAGTATTGAACATCTGTCGATAATCTGTGGCTAACTCAGAGACGAATCTAACTGCTTCCGGATCATCACCATTTACATGAAAAATAGGCGCTTGAATCGTAGTCGCTACACTAGTGCTATAGGTAGAGGACCGCGCATCATCAAAGTCAGTAGTAAAACCAATTTGATTATTGATCACAAAATGAATCGTTCCCCCAACATAGTATCCCTTCAATTGACTCATCTGAGCAGTTTCATATACTATGCCTTGGCCGGCTATAGCTGCATCACCATGGATCAGGATCGGTAGGATTTTGTCATAATCACTTTTATACAATACATCTGCTTTAGCTCTGGCCATACCTAATACGACCGGATTGACAGCCTCCAGATGGGAGGGGTTGGGTGCTAACTTTAAATGAACTTTCTTACCTGTTCGCGTCTCTATCTGGGAGGAATACCCCTGATGATATTTTACATCTCCAGAACCAAAACTTAAGTCAGGCACAGCCGTGCCCTCGAATTCATTAAATATTTGTTCATAGGTTTTACCCACTATATTGGCTAAGATATTAAGTCGACCTCGATGGGCCATGCCAATAATCACTTCTTCGACCGCCTGCTCAGTTCCAGCCTCTATCATAGTATCTAATGCTACAATCGTAGTTTCACCACCTTCCAATGAAAATCGTTTTTGCCCAACATATTTTTTATGAAGAAATTCTTCAAAAATTACGGCTTCATTTAGTTTTAAAAGGATACGTTTTTTTTCTTCAATATCCAACCCAAAATCCTCTTTCAACGCTCGTCGTTCTATCCTTTCTCTTAACCACATTCTTTTTTCTTTATTATTAATATGGTTGTATTCAAATCCTATATGACCACAGTATATAGTCCTAAGGTGATCGACGATTTGTTGCAAGGTCCCACCCGACAGCCCTACTTCTTCAGCTGCCTGAAATGTTTTAAGGAGATCCGATTCATTCAAACCATAGTCGGTAGTGTCAAGATGAGGTTGACGATCTCTTCGTTTGCGAATAGGGTTGGTGATGGAAAGTAAATGCCCACGATCTCTAAATCCATGAATCAAAGCCATTACTTTAAACTCTGTTGATATCTCGCTGTGGATGGGTTCAATCCTTAAAGTTGCTCCATTCAGCGAACGATCAGCAAATTCAAAGCCTTTAAAAAATGCTTTCCAGCCTTCATCCACGCTGTCCCCATTTTGCAAGTATCGTTTATACATCGAGTCTATATAGTCCGGATGGGCATTGGAAATGGCTGAATAATCTTTCATAGCAGATACGGGTTTAGACAATTAGTGTCTGTAATCTTAATTTTTAGCAAAAATAAGCTTTAACTGGTTTGATGAAAAATTTATTAATATTAAACTTATATTTTATTTATAAAGCATTGTAAATCAGTTGATAAACTATTGTGCATTTTCATTTGATCATTGATTAAAATATTCCGATTAGAAGCACTATATTTGCGCCGCGTTTTTAAATATTATTCAATGGCAAATATTAAAGGATCAAAAAAAAGAGCTGAACTAGCTGAAGGTCGGAGGACTGCAAATCGTTTTAACAAAAAAACTGCGCGAACGGCCATAGCTCGCTTACGCGAAGTGACCGACAAGAAAGATGCAGAGACTTTTTTAAAAAAAGTGACAAGTCTGATCGATAGGCTGGCCAAAAAAAATACTTGGCATAAAAATAAAGCAGCAAACTTGAAAAGCAATTTGGCCACCCATGTCAATAGCTTGAAATAATCTGTTTCTTTCATAAGAAAATATATCAGGTGTATTGAGGGATCAATACACCTTTTTTATTTTAAATCTGTTATAATATTATGAAATTTTATCCGGCAAAAATAGAATCTATAGAGTCATTGACTTCAGCTGCAGTCAATATTATATTGGATGTTTCCCAGCAAGACAAACCCAATTTTACATTTAAAGCAGGACAACATCTGGTACTTAGAATCCCCAATTTAGATCCGGCCATCCATAGATCGTATTCGATCAGTGCTGCACCTTATGAATCTAAATTACAGATTGGCGTCAAAAAAGTAAATGCAGGATTGGTTTCCACTTATTTAATTATGAAGGCCCAAATCGGAGACACTATCGAAATCATGGAACCAAGTGGTTCATTTATCATACCTCAAAACTCTTCATTTCCTCATATCGTTGCACTGGTGTCAGGAAGCGGTATTACGCCAGTCATTTCGATGATCAAAGATCAACTGATTTCCAATCCCACTATTAAAATTTCATTATTTTATGGGAATAAAGATAGTTTTTCAAGAATGTATCAATCTACCTTAGAAGAATTGAAAGCATTGTATAGAGATCGTCTGAATATACACCATATTTATAGTAGACAAAAAACAGGGTTAGCAGATTTGGAAGGCAGAATAGATGTTGCCAAATTGAATAAATGGAAAGAGTATTTATTTACGCCGTCTCAATCCAACCTATACCTACTCTGTGGGCCCGGAGACATGGTCGGTACATTGGAAAAAGAATTAATGAAAATAGGAGTCAAAAAAGAAGCTATTCTCACTGAATACTTTACCCCTCCGGAATCTACCAAAGATAATGCCACGCTTCAGCCTACTGATAATCAAGAACACTTGATTCGAATCAAGCACAATAAAAAATGGTTTGACTTGACTGCAAAAAACAACCAAGAAGTGATCTTGGACCTTGGCCTTCGACAAGGCCTAGATCTCCCTTACTCTTGTAAAAGTGGAGTGTGTAGCACGTGTCAAGCAAAACTATTAAAAGGAGAGGTAAGGATGGATAATAATTATGTCTTGAGTGATAAGGAAGTCCAACAAGGTTTTATTCTTACCTGCCAAAGTCATGCTCTGACTAAGGAAATTGAAGTGGATTATGATATGAAATGATCAATGTAGATAAACACCCAACTTTTGGGTGTATGGCAGATTTCCCAAGCTCTATTCTATAATCAACATTCCCCCTTTACCTATTTTGCCGCTCCCCCAGTCCCCTTTGTTTGCTTTTACTACTCGATTCAATGTCAAACACATTGCTTGCAAACAAGGGCCTGCCTGTCCGAAGGCAGGGAACCTCTCGCTTGGTAAGGTGCTTAAATTTTTATACTGGTACATTAGTATTTGAAAATATTTTGAAGAGACTGAAGAGATACAGAATGACTTTGAGCATTAAGGTTAAGGCTGGGGTTCCCCTCTGAATTGGTCTCCAATTCAAAGGGTCAGGTCTGACGACTTTAACGATCGGCAAAGCCTATCGGACTCCGTTGGAGGGGATACACAGATATTTGAAAATATATTGAATCCATTAAAGAAATAGAGAATGACTTTAATAATTAAAGGTGGAGACCAGGTTCCCATCTGAATTGGTGGGGAGTGGGGCAGAATTACCAAAGAAGCATTCTATAATAAAATCTTCAAAAAGGGAAATCTGCCATACACCCCAACTTTTACCAAATCCTTTTTTTTGTTGCATTTTATTTGTAATTTTAAGGAACAAAATTAAACTAGAAATGGCTTATTATAGAAATGATGATCCTCGCTACACAAAGCGTTCCGGAGGATTTGGCCAACGATCCAATTTTAGATGGGGAGGCCTTTTGATTGCCGCCTTGTTTGCAGGATTTTCATTATGCAAATATTATTCTACCAGTCAAATCAATGAGATCACCGGTGAGAAGCAACACGTTGGAAATATTACCAAAGAGCAAGAAATGACTTTAGGTCTACAAAGTGCACCCACCATGACCCAGGAGTATGGTGGTCTTTATCCTGATGAACGAGCTCAAGCTTATGTCAAACAAGTGGGTCAAAAAATAGTTCAGAATTCCATTGTTCAGAAATCGGGATATCAATATGATTTCCATTTATTAGCAGACCCCCAGACTGTGAATGCATTTGCATTGCCTGGGGGGCAAGTTTTTATCACACAAGCATTGTTTTCCAGATTACAAAATGAAGACCAATTAGCTGGAATTTTTGGTCATGAAATAGGTCATGTAATTGCGCGACACGGTGCCGAACGTATGGCTTCACAAGAACTTACACAAGGCTTGACAGGTGCTGCAGTAATTGCTGCTGGTGATTATTCATCCTCGCAGGCTGTCCAAATGATCGCTAATGTAGTAGGCATGAAATATGGTCGAGATCAAGAACTTGAATCTGATGATTTAGGAGTAAGATTTATGTATGAAGCCGGATATGATCCTCGTCAAATGATTGAAGTCATGCACATATTGGATCAGGCTTCTGGTGGTGGCGGTCAGCGTAAACCTGAATTTTCAAGCACGCATCCAAGCCCAGAAAATAGAATTGGTAAGATCAAAGAAGCTATTGAAAAATATACCCAAGGCAGAAGATTAGATCAAGGATTTCAATCTGATGAAACACCCGCAATAAAATTAAAGGATCCTAATTTTAAATAAACCTTTTCATGAATCGAAACGAATTCTTGACGAAGACTGCACTTGCAGGTATGTCCATTTCATTATTCGAAATTCTTCCAAATAAACCAAAGCTCAATGGTGAAATCTTAGGTCATGGGGCTTTCAAATACAGAGCTCATAGAGATTGGGGAAATCTGGATGCTTCTCAATTTCCTGTAAATAATTGTCATGAAATGGTGATAGACTCTAAAGGTCGTTTAATCATGATAACGGATGAAGTCAGAAACAATATTTTAGTCTACGATAAATCAGGCAAGTTATTAGAGTCTTGGGGTAATACTTATCCGGGAGGACATGGTCTTACATTGTGGAATGCAGGGGGAGAAGAGTTTCTTTTTATTTGCGATCCTGGACTTCATCAAGTTATAAAAACTGATTTAAGAGGAAAAGAATTACTCAAGATTGAGCACCCATTCTCCATTGATGAATACAAAAAAGAAGATCCATTCAATCCTACTGAAACAGCAATAGGACCGAATGGCGATATCTATGTAGCAGATGGATACGGATCCCAATATATTCTGCAATATGATTCAACTGGAAAATTTATTCGAAAATTCGGTGGAAAAGGTAATGAGGACGCTCAATTCAGTACCGCGCATGGAGTGACTATAGATTACCGCT
>JAYSTG010000627.1:0-6876 GCA_043719965.1 Saprospiraceae bacterium
GGACAGACTTTATATGCAGAGCATTCCAACCCCATGATCCAGGCTCTGCATGGTATGATGTATGATACCAATAGGGTGCTGGTCATCGTCCAAAAAACAGGAGGTAATGATGGATTGAATATGGTGTTCCCTTTAGATCAATATGATCTGCTAAAAGCAGCCCGTGGAAATATGCTCTTGCCATCGGAGAGTATCTTGAAACTTACAGATAAAACGGGCATTCATCCTTCGATGAATGCTTTACATAATCTATATCAAGAAGGAAAAATGGGCGTCATACAGAGTGTAGGATATCCAAAATTTAATTATTCTCATTTTAGAGCTACAGATATATGGGTGAGCGCTTCTGACTCCGATGAATTACTAGATTCAGGATGGGCAGGCCGATATCTAAATTATGAATTCCCAAATTATCCGGTAGGATTTCCTAATACTGTCATGCCTGACCCTCTAGCCATTAGGGTCGGAGAGGGGGTAGGACTAGGTCTACAAATGATGGGGTGTAAATATGGGTATTGCAATCAATAGTGCTAGTGACCCAGTAAATCTTACAGGCAATATATTCAAAGATCCTGTCAGCCCGAGTTATGTGGGAAAGGAACTCGCTTATGTTCGCGAAGTACAAAGGCAAACGGATAAATTCGGGGATGTAATCGTAGCGGCATACAATAAATCAAAAAACCTTTCGACCAAATATCCTACGACTACAAGTACTAGCACATCCAACAATCTTACGAATCAACTTAAAATAGTTGCTCGATTGATTGCTGGGGGTCTGAAGACAAGAATATATTGGGTTAGTACTGGAGGATTTGATACGCACTCTGATCAAGTGGATACCCGAGATTTCACTAAAGGCGCTCATGCCAACTTACTAAAAGGAGTCTCCGATAATATTGCAGGGTTTATGGATGATTGTAAACTACTTGGACTGGAAGATCGTGTAGCGGGATTTTCATTTTCAGAGTTTGGTAGACGGATAAAATCCAATGGCTCAAGAGGTACTGACCATGGAGCAGCGATGCCTGTGATTTATTTTGGCAAGAATGTAATTCCTACGGTTGTAGGGAACAATCCCATAATACCAGCTACAGCTACTGCCGATAGTAATATTCCCATGCAGTATGATTTTAGATCTATCTATGGTACTTTCCTTAGTCAATGGTTTTGCGTGCCACAGCCTGATGTCAATAAATTGCTTTTCGATAAGTTTCAGAACCTACCTATAATTAGTAATGCCAATTGTCTTTCAACGGCCAGTCATGATGCGAATGTGATCAGCGGCAAGGCCATGGTAAAAGTTTATCCTAATCCATTTATGGATAAAACTAAAGTAGATTTTGAAAGTGTTGGAGGGCATGTGCGAGTTCAAATCATCAATAACCAAGGATCAGTCATTCAACTTGTGGTCAATAAGGACCTGGTCAAAGGATCCTATACGATGGATGTAGATCTTGAAAATCAAGCCAGTGGTATTTATTACGTGCGATGGGAAAATGGACCATTGGCTCAGGTGAAAAGCATGATGAAGGTGCGATAAATCGAAGCTTTTTTTTTAAAAGCTCTAAAATTGCAAGGGCACAGGGGCTTTTTTTAATATCTTCATGCCCATATGCAACAATATAGGCCCTGGCTTATAGAATTGGTTTGGATACTAGCAACCATTTTATTAGTATACCTGATCTTGATCCCTATCCGTACGGAGATCTATGGATTCCCTTTTGAGCGTGAAAACATTTTTTTTATCATTTCTTTTGTAACAGGGTTACGTTGGATCTTGTTTCTAAGAGCCACACCATTCAAAAACATACAGGTTGTAAAAGGAATCATAGGCGTGGGTTCGATCTGGTTTGTTATTTTTGCTTTTAGGGAATTTGGTTTTTTTCAAATCTTCATAGATGATAAAGGCATTGAATCATTGACTATACACCTTACAGAAGAGCAACAAATTGCACTCGCTAAATACATCAGTCGAGAATTTATTTTTTTCGCCGTAGGGACGATTATCGTATTCATGATGCTTCCAGTAAGAATGTTGATTTCAATCTGGCGTACTCACAACCTCAATAAATCCTGATGGCTATCAAATCTTTCTTAAGAAACTTCAAAGCACGATGGTTTGGACTAGTCATACCATTAGACTATCCGTGGTCTGCATTTCCGAGGTATAATCAGACTGTACCGATATCAGAGATCTTACACGCAAGGTGTAAAAGGCATTTGGAACAATTCGAACAAATCATGGTAGAGATACCTCAGTACCTTGAAGCATTTAAAACTTTTAATACTTCCGAGTATAAAGATGATGGGCAGATTTATTGGAATAATAATTTTTTGCCGGCGCTCGATATAGTTGCTTTGTACACCATCCTCCGTACGCTCAATCCTGGAAAAGTGATAGAAATAGGATCTGGAAATAGCACCTTGGTCATGCGAAGAGCTATAGAAGACGGCCACTTGCAGACTCAGCTGACTTGTGTAGACCCATCACCCCGAAGGAATATCACGGGTGTAGCGGATCAGTATATTTCCTTGCGCCTAGAGGCCTTACAAAATTATGATCGATTTGAATCATTGAGTCCGGGAGATATAGTATTTTTTGATGGTTCCCATCTAGCATTAGCCAATACGGATGTCACTGTATTCTTTATGGAAATCTTACCTCGAATTCCAGTCGGAGTCTATGTGCATGTTCATGACATTTATTTGCCTTTTGATTATCCTGAAGATATGGTACTTCGAGGATATAATGAACAGTATGTATTAGCCCAAGCGCTACTATATAATGAACAAAAATTCGAGATAGTGTTTCCTGCTTTTTGGTTATCTCGCCAAGAGCAAGTGGCAAAGATGTTAAACGCTACAGTTTGGGGACCATTAGCGGTACCGAATCTGGAGACTCACGGAGGATCTTTTTGGTTTAAAGTGTTAAGCTGATATGTCGCGAGGAGTGATGATGATCGGATTTCTGGCGATGGCATATGCGACCTTTGTCTATTACCCCAAGTGGAAAATGACCCGCACAGAAGCTACCATCAGTTGGGATGTATCAGGATACTATCTTTATTTACCTTCCATCTTTATTTATCACGATATAAAGGAGCTTAAGTTCAAGCCTTCTTTGGATGAAAAATATTATCCCAGCAGTAGTCCATATCAGTCTTTTACCCATTGGTCAGGGCATCAAGTGATGAAATACACCTGTGGTATGGCAGTGTTATATCTTCCTTTTTTTTTATTGGCACACGGTATTGCATTGATCAGTGGACAGGTTGCCGATGGTTATTCAGGGTTGTATCAGTTTTTTATTTCATTCGGGAGTTTGCTGTATGCATTTTTGGGTTTGTTTTTTTTGAGAAAATTATTGTTGAGATATTTCGAAGAATGTACGGTTGCTATGGCCTTGGGCTTATTGATATTGGCTACTAATTATTTTGACTATGCTTCAATTACCGGGGCCATGGCTCACAATTATTTATTTACATTGTATGCCACAGCGATCCTCTGTATAGATAATTTTTATCGATCTCAAAAATGGTCATGGTTTTATTTCGTATGCGGATTGATTGGATTGATGGTGTTGATACGGCCTACCGAGATCATAAGCTTGATATTGGTATTGGGATGGAAGATAGATTCTATTCAAAGTCTGAAAGATAGATTTCAATGGTACTTCAAGTCTTGGCGTAAAGTTTTAACGGCGGGATTTGCATTTTTATCCTTTCCCGCACTGCAAATTATGTATTGGAAGTATGTAGCTACGGAATGGGTCGTTTACTCCTATCAAGATCAGGGCTTCAGTTGGTTGGAGGGTCATCATATTTTACAAGGATTATTCAGCTATCGCGCAGGATGGATAGTCTATACGCCGGTGATGATACTTTGCTTGTTGAGTTTGGGATGGAATTGGTACAAAAAAAATGAGAGGACCTGGATGACCTTTGCATTTACCATTATCAGTCTTTATCTCACTTTTGCCTGGGATGAATGGACCTATGGCGGCAGCTTAAGTCAACGGGCTTTGGTTCAACATTATCCGATTTTTATTGTGGGCATGTGCTCATTCATTCAACATGTAAGTCTCAAAGGATTTCTCAGATGGACACTTTTGATATTCGTGGGTATCTGCATCTATTACAATCTTTGGCTCACCCATCAGGCACACCGGGGAGGTGTTTATGAAGCTGGTATGATGAATAAATCTTATTTCTGGCAGACATTATTCAAATCAGAGAATGATCCTGAAGATAAAAAGCTACTAGACACAGATGAACCTCGGATTGTTTTTGTTGAAGCCCAATCAAAATTAATAGTTGATACTACTTTTGGTATAGATTCGATTTCTTGCCTGAGCCATAGTCGAGTAAGTGAATTGTATAATATGGGTAGCATAGACCGAGGCAATTTGAAAGTAAATGCTCAAATTAAAGCGACTCATAAAGAATGGGATGTCTGGCAAATGGCTCAATTGATTGTTAAGTATAAAAAAGACGATGAGACCATTAAAACAACATTGATTCGACTTCATCGGTTTCTTCATGATCAGGAGGAGAAATGGATCGACCTGGTCACTCAACATCCTGAAAAAGATTTTAACCACATCCAAATAAGTATCTGGAATCCCAGTCAGCATACCATTTGTATAAAAGCTTTAAAAATTTATGTTGAGTCAAAATAATTTGCGTAAAGGAGACCTGGCCTTGGATTTTGCCGTTGCACTTTTGCTTGGATTGGTATTTACACAAGTGATTTTAGGACTAGATAAGCTCAATCCTTCCTTTACGGACTGGATATTGATACCGGGAGGAGATACCTCTTATCATTACCTGGCTTGGGAATATTTTAAAGACGGACCTTGGACTTGGCCTCTGGGTCGTATCGAAGGATATGCGTATCCTATGTACAATAGTGTGATGTATACGGATTCGATCCCTTTACTAGCTTTTATATTTAAATCGATTCGGTTCTTATTGCCCGATGATTTTCAATATTTCGGTCTATGGCATGCCAGCTGTTATGTGCTCAATGCCTGGCTAGGTATCAAACTCAGTCGACAACTTGGTTGGTCAACATGGATGTCCTGGTTAATAACACCTTTGTATACCGGTGCGGTAGTCCTGGTTGCTCGATTTGGTCATACTGCTTTATGTGCTCAATGGGTCATATTGTATGCATTATTGATTTTTTTACAACGAAATGAACGCTCTGTGAAAGACATATACTTTAGATTAGGAACCTTGGTATTCGTTACGAGTTTGATTCACCCTTATTTATTATTTATGGTGTTGGGGGTGGTAGCCGCATCTCCTTTTCAATTAAAATATCAACGAAGCATCGGATGGGCTTCGATGTTTGGATTTTTGTTTACTTCGATAGCGTTAGCTTTATTTGGATGGTATAGCAGTGGCGCTTTTTTATTCAAAGGGCAATTATCAGAGGGATTGGGAAGGTATTCTGCAAACCTCAACTCATTAATCAATGCTTGGGATGTAGGCAGATTAGGGTTGTCTTTCAACTATTATGGAGATGGTCAAGGGGAGGGGATTGCATATTTAGGATTAGGAGTAATCATATTAGGAATTTTATTAATATGTTATACGGGGTATCAACGCCTTGCGGTCAAACCTATTCAAGAGAGAAAAACCAAACTTACATTAAATTGGTTTTTTATAATTAGTATCTTATTTTTTGTTTTTGCCTTGAGTCCTAAGTGGACCTTGGGTAATCACGTATTGATTGATTGGAAATACAATGATTATGTATCGAGGACCTTTAGAGGTACAGGTCGATTTATTTGGCCATTGCATTATTTTATATTGTATTGGGTATCGCATAAATTATTCCAAATGCCGTGGAAAACATGGATACTGGCTTTAATACTTAGCGGTATAGTGATTATCCAAGCTTTAGACTTGAGCCCATTATGGAAACGAAAGCCTTACATAGATGAAAAATTTAATAACCTTCCTTATATCGATCAATTTAAATCATTAATTGCGCGGAGTGACAAAGTCATTGTATACCCACCCTACACGGCCAGCATCGCTACGTATTGTGATTATATTTATTTTGTAGATATAGCGCAAAAATTTAGAAAGCCGATCACGGCAGGATATGGCGCAAGATTTCCTGTACATATAGGTAATGCATTTAGAGATAGCTTGAATGACCTGACCGGATATTTAAAAAACCATGGGCAAGATATCCTGCTCACTCATGTAGATTCTTTGCGATTACATCAAGAATTGCTAAAAGCTTTAGGTGGACGATCCTATCAATTTGACAGATATAGAGTATTTGTTCCTGATAAATTAGGCATCAAGTCAGCTGATGTTATGATAGATAGTATGACTTGGCAACTGGTATCCAGGTCTATCCCCTTATCATTAAAAGATTATCTGACCACGCATCCAGATCTATACCTATGTGGTGTAGTGCAACAAGAAGCTACTTTGGGTATGAGACAAGAGACAAAAGATTTTTTAAAAGCAGGTGGAGCGATAATAGACTCAATAGGATTTGGCACATCCTGGACTTTTGTTTGGCATGGTGGTAAAATCATTCAACAAAAGTTTTCTAACAATGATTTAGCACTTGACAACTTAACCCTTCCGGGGTGCATGCAAGAATCAATACAGGTCAATATGGTATCCGGCGGACATAAAGCTGATAAAAATGAATCTTCTATCAAAGTCAATGGCATTGAATATTCCGCTTTGAGAAGAGGTGTCAACATAGCGCTGATAGACCAGTGCGGACGAGTCATAGAGCAGGTCAATGTAGATAGCTACGTGAGTGATGGATTTGTGGTGAAGTGGTGATCGGGAATATATTCGTTCGGAGCTATTCACAGTTGAAGTACACTTCTGATAGGTC
>JAYSTG010000628.1:0-19879 GCA_043719965.1 Saprospiraceae bacterium
GTAAGTGTAGACTTTGGAGCAGAACTCACACCTCGTACCCCTCTGACGGCCTCGCCTTATGCACTGAGAGCAGAGAGAGCACCGTTGCAGAATCTCTAGCTACAGGTGCTACAGGAGTAGTGACGAATGTAAATGGAATACAAGGAACCTTATTAATACAAGGAGGAGCCAATACCACCGTGTCACAACTGGGAAACTCTCTGACAATAGCTACCACAAGCTCTAGTGATGGGATCAAAGACCTTCAAAGCAGTGATGGATCTTTAATAGTAACTAATCCTACAGGGCCAATATCTACTATTTCATTAGCTCCAAATAAAATCAATTCGGGTCATATCATAGATGGTACTATTCAAGCGACTGATATTGCAGCTGGTGTAATACCCAATACAGCTAATTTTATTCAAACGGGTGCTACAGCAGGAGGTGACCTTAGTGGTACATATCCTAATCCCAATCTAGGTAATGGGAAAGTCACCACTAATCATATATTGGATGGTACCATTCAAGCAACCGATCTTGCTTCCGGGGTCATTCCCAATACTGCCAATTTTATTCAAAATGGCACTCCAGCTGGGGGAGACCTCACCGGATCTTATCCCAACCCCACGGTAGGGAGTAATAAAATAACCGCTAATCATATTGCCGATGGCACTATCACTCCCGCTGATATCAGTGGGGCTGGAGCTAATCACAATGATGCATTGATCTATGATGTACCCATGATAGGTACCCCACAATGGGTCATTCGAAAACCGGTCAATGTAACTGCCGGCGCCGGTATCAATGTGACTACCGCTTCTGCAGGGCCCTCTATTATATAATATCTCCGCCATAGATCCAAGTGCTACCAATGAAATTCAAGCTTTGAGTTTTAATAATATCAGCAAACTATTAAGCCTATCTAGCGGAGGTGGAAGTGTAGATCTTTCTTCTTTATCCTCTGGTACTGGACCATGGTCGGTATCAGGTTCTCATATTTTCAATAATAATACCGGCAACGTAGGAATCGGTACGAATAGCCCTGATCAAAAATTAGATATCGTCGGCAATGCCAAAATAAACTCTGGGTCATTAATTTTTGATAGAGGAGGCCAAAGATTTAACATGGCCATGAGAGCCAATGGTCAGCTTGCCTTTGAGGCAAATGGAACCGTTGGTGATCATACTATAGTGTTTGATGATGGAACTGATAAATCGATAAATATTGGCACAGATATTCCTCGTACAGGATTTAAGCTTAATGTATTTGGCAAAGCCTTTTTTGCCAATGGAATAAATTTTGGAACAGTCGAAGGGTTTTCAGATGGAGGAGGCAGTCAAATTGCCTGTGTAGGCGCACTCAGACCGCTGACCAATAACTCTTATAGCCTCGGAAACGCTACCTTCCGTTGGAATACAGTATTTGCGAGTAACGGCGTGATCAATACTTCGGATGTTAGATTAAAAAAGAATATTAAACCCCTTGACTCAGCCCTGGATAAGGTGATGAACCTTCAAGTAAAAACCTTTAACTGGAATTCCGGTGAAGATCAACATACTAATCATACCGGGTTTATGGCTCAGGACCTTATAAAGACTTTTCCAGATCTCGTCGTTTCAGAAGAATATGTATATGATGAGGCTTCCAAGAAAAGTGTGAAAAAACCTGTGGAGTATCTTGGTGTACGATATACTGAAATGATCGGTATCCTTACTAAAGCTATCCAAGAACAACAAGAGCTAATCCAGCAACAAAACCAAACAGTAAATGAACTTAAGGGTGAATTAGCGAGGTATCGTTCAGAAATAATAAAAGTCAATAAATCAATTGGTCAATGATTTTCTAATTAATAAATTAAAATCACAAACATGATACGATATTTGATTTTATGGACTATGTCTATCTCTACACTCCCTGGTTTTACCCAGAATGTATTGCTTAAACCAGCAGTCCTGGCTAATGGTGCCTCTTTAATGAATAATGCCTCTATCACCTTAAAAGGAACTGTGGGGCAAGCCATTATCGGTAATACACAAATAGTTAACCTTAAGGCCGGTCAAGGATTCTGGCCGGCTGTATCTAGTGTGTCGAAAGTGATCACTTCCCAACAAGATCTATTACTGATCGTCCAACAGATAAAGGTATATCCCAATCCAGCAAGTACTACCATGAAACTGGAGTTTCAATTGAGCAAGGATATAGAGGCTACTATCACTATAAAAGATATATTGGGTAGGGATATAGGGCAATATTTTAATGGAAGACTAAAACCCGGTCATCAATTGAAGACTATGGATGTATCCCACTTAGCTATCGGACAATATTATGTCATTATCAGATCCTCCTCAGGTATGCTTTCTATGCCGGTACAGGTCTGGCGATAAGATAAGTTTGTACTTTATAGGCTGAATTTAGTGTTGAATTTATTTTTAATTCATCCTGATAACAAAGGATAAATTAAAAAATATACCTTTTTGTAACTTTTTCATATTGCTTTCCGTTTGCATATTACCTACCTGTTGGGATATGTAGGAAACCCCTGACTACCAAAAGGTTATTTCTTCCAACGCAGCGGTTAAAATTTGCGTTTATTGATCTAGAGCTATTGCTGGATTAGGTCGGTTATTGTTTAAATCTTCTTTGTTTCTTCCCCAAAATAAAATATTACAATAAATCAGCTTTACGCAACTAACCTTATTCCTACTAGGCACGTAATGTCCTTAATCAACATAAAATAATGTACATGAAAAAACCTTTACTTTCTAAATTTTTAATTTCTCAGTATTTACGGACATCCATTTATGTTCTTTACTTCTTGGTACCATACAATGCTGTTTCTCAAAGTGAAAACTTTAACTGTAACACGATTTCCAACCTGGCTTGTGGTCAAACTATTTCCAGTACGACTGTGGGTGGGGGGAATGGATTTAATAAGTTAAATTATACTTGTCATACCACCAATAACCCATTTGATGCCGAAGACAAAGTGTATAAGATCAATCCTACCTTCACGGGCAGTCATGAAATTATATTGTCAGGACTTTCAAAAGATCTTGATATCTTTTTATTTTCTGGTACGTGCGCTGGTGGTGCATGTATCGGAAAAGGCACGTTGTCTGGTAACAGTATTGAAAAAATAATAATCAACCTTATTGCGGGTTCTTCTTACTATGTGGTAGTCGATGGTTACAATGTCTTACAGGTAGGTAATTTCAATTTGTCTTTGCATTGCCCGGCACCTCTTATATGTGCTAATGGCATTACCGATCTTACCTGTGGTATGGTGGATACATTCACGACGGTCGGCCGCCCAAGTCAATATGTAAAGTCAAATTTTACATCTTGTATGACCCTGAATAATAGTACATTTTCTGCCGGTGATAAAGTATTTAAATATAAACACACAGCTGCAAGTCCGGATGCAGTATTTTCCATCTGGGGATATGCAAAAGATCTGGATGTATTTGTATTTAATTCATGTTATACTAGCGCCAACTGTATAAAAGCGGCAAAAAACAAACAAGAGAAACATGAATACATTGATTTTACGGGACTGCCCTATGGAGATTATTATATCGTAGTCGACGGCTATGATGCTTCTCAGGTGAGTTCTTTCCTGGTATCTATTAATTGTCAGGTGATTTGTAAACAGACCAGTATTAGCACACCCCTTCTTTGTAATGATGTGGTCAATGGCACCACAGTAGATGGTATTTATACTTTTTCAAAATATTCTTGTGATCTATCCTATGAATTTACCGGGCCTGAAAAGTATTATTCTTTCAAAGCTCCATCCCAAGATACCTTTATCATAGATTTATTTGGATTTAGTAATGATTTGGAATTATTTATTACTCAACCACTTAATTGTAATGCGAACCCCATTTGCAAAGCCAGTAGTTTAAACACTTCCGGATACCCAGAAAAAGTAAAAATATTCCTTCAAAAAGATGAAATGATATTCATCGTAGTGGATGGTTCTTTAGGTGATTGTGGGCCATTTAAATTAAAAATAACTTGTCCTGTCATCAATCGATGCGCAGATTCGGAAGTCATATCTTGTGGCTTACGTTACAATGGTTCGACCTTAAACTCAGGTAATGAATTTTCTAAGCCTGACTATGCGCAATGTCATCAAACCAGCCTTACTTACAATGGCAATGACAAAGTATATAAATACACTCACACTAGTTCTAATAAAAATGCCGAAGTAGTCCTCTGGGGATTTACCACCGATTTGGATTTGTTTCTATTAACTTCTTGTGGCGCGCCTGCGTCTTGCATCGATTGTTCTGCCAATACAAACAAAAAATATGAAGTCATAGATTTTTCGAACAAACCCTACGGTGACTATTACATCGTCGTGGATGGTGCATCCTCCAGTCAAAATGGCAATTATAGCATCGCTGTGTCTTGTCAATATGATTGTACAGATTATCAACCTGAGACGATTGCTTGTAATACCGCTGTTCAAGGTAATACTAGCAGTGGCATGAATCGATTTTGCAAATATTCCTGCTCTAATGAATCTCAGTTTACGGGTAATGAAAAAATGTATCGCTTCAAAGCTACCCAGGCAGGAGAACACACTATCGATCTTACTGGCTTCTCCAACGACCTGGAATTATTCGTAGTGGATGATCTCCTGTGCAAATACAGTCCTATCTGTAAGGCCAAGAGCATCAATCATCCTGATCTGGACGAACAAATCAAGATTACACTGCAATTAAATGAGACGATCGATATTGTAGTCGATGGATCTTTAGGAGCCAATGGACCCTTTACGTTAAAAATAACTTGTCCTGTCATCAATCGATGCGCAGATTCGGAAGTCATATCTTGTGGCTTACGTTACAATGGTTCGACCTTAAACTCAGGAAATGAATTTTCTAAGCCTGATTATGCGCAATGTCATCAAACCAGCCTTACCTACAATGGCAATGATAAAGTATATAAATATAACCATAACAGCACTAATAAGAATGCTCAAGTAGTGCTTTGGGGTTATACTACTGATTTGAATTTGTTTTTATTGAATTCGTGTGGTGCGACTGCTTCTTGTGTAGATTGTTCTGCCACCAGTAAAAAATATGAAGCCATAGATTTTTCCAACAAACCCTATGGCGACTATTACATCGTGGTGGATGGTTCATCTTCTAGTCAAAATGGCAACTATAGCATCTCTATTTCTTGTCAATATGATTGTTCAGATAGTCAAGTAGAAAACATAGCTTGCAATACTCCAATTCAAGGCAATACCAACGGAGGCAAGAATAGATTTTCAAAGTATTCTTGCTTTAATGAATCACACTGCACCGGAAATGAAAAAGTGTATCGTTTCAAGGCTGCTCAAAGCGGAGAACACATCATCAATCTAAGCGGTTTCAGCAATGATTTGGAATTGTTTGTAGTAGAAGATTATTCCTGCAAATACAATCTTGAATGTAAATCGAAGAGCACCAACCTTCCTAATCAGGATGAACAAATCAAGATTTATCTTCAGCAAAACGAGACCATAGATATCGTAGTCGATGGTGCCTTAGGATCCAACGGATCTTTTACCTTAAAAGTGAATTGTCCTATTGTCAATCCTATCGAATTTGATGCAAGCAATAATATCTGTGACCTTAAAGATAAGACCATCCAGATTCCTGTAAAGGTCAAAAACTTTAAAAATGTGACTTCGTTTTCTATGACAGTGAAGTCTGAAAATATAAACATCGTACAAATCAAAAGTATCAGTTCAAGTACCTTGAGTGTAGTAAGTCATTTCGTAAATGAAGTAAATAAAACGATAACAATCACATTTCTGGGTGCGACCCCTGCTACTCTGGTAGATGGAGCAACAGCCTTCATTATTGAAGCGGTACTAGTGGGTAATGCTGGACAATCTGCTTCTATCCAAATCGTAGACAGTCCTACTATGATCAAAGCCGTGGTGACTGAAAACAATCAAAATAGTCTCTATCCAGTAGAAACTAAAAATGGCGGTGTATGTGTCCTTACTCCTCCGCCACCTACGCAGTTAAAATTTGATATAGATGATGCCGTATGTGATATTAATGGTAATATGATCCAGATACCTGTACGTGTTGTAGCGTTTAAGAATATTCGATCGTTCTCTATGACGGTTACTGTCGATAATACCAGCATTCTTGAGATTAATAGCATCACCTCTCCATTAAGTGGATTGACTTATTTCGAATCTACTCCGAAAAAGACTTTCACTTTACAATGGTTGTCTAATGTGGGTGTCACCTTAGCCGATGGCTCTATTGTTTATTATATCAATGCAAAGCTAGTAGGCAATCTCAATCAATCAGCCAATCTCTCCATTATTGCCACGCCTACCAATATTCAAGCCGTTGCGTTCGAAAACAATCAAAACTTATCAGTTCCTGTAGAGGTCATGGGCGGTTCTGCATGTATTAACTCACTCGGTGTAGTGGATTGCACCGGCAAAGTGATTGATAGAAAAAATGCTAGCATAAGATCGGCACAAGTAAAGCTCAGAGGCTCGGATAGTATCAATGTACTCACACCATCCAATGGCACGTATGCATTCAATAATCTGGTTGCTTCCGGAAATTATAATATCTCAGTAATGAAAAATACTGATCCTAGAAATGGAATAGACCTGCTGGATTTAGCATTGTTGCAAGATCATATTATTACGAGAACGATCCTCACTGATCCATATAAGTTATTGGCAGCAGATCTTAATAGAGATGGTTCTATTGATATCTTAGACTTGGCAGAGTTACAAGATTTGATCATTACTCGAATTAATAGCTTTACTAATAATACTTCTTGGATATTCATTCCAACCGATGAGACACTGACCGCTGCAAAAGTATTTGCCAAAACTTATCGTACCACCAGGGTACTGCTCGCTCCGCCTACTGACCAAGCTAACCTCGATTTTTATGGAGTCAAAATAGGGGACATCGATCAAAGTGCTAATACGCAGACCTTGATTCATCAGGAGGAAAAACTTATTCCGGCGATAGAGCAGCGAAGTGTCGGCAATCTATCCATGCGATTGCCATCCATGAATGTAAAAAAGGATCAAACCATTTATGTACCACTGGTTCTCGAAAAGTTTTCTGATGTTCGCGTGTTCCAGTTTATGGTTTCATGGGATCATACCAAACTGGAATACATCAAGACGGAGTCATTCAATAAACAGTTAGCAGGATTTAATGAATCCAATATGGTGTACAATCCTGAAAACCTAGGTGTGATCAATAGTCTATGGTTAAGTGCTGATAATAATAGCTTACCCGATAATGCTCAACTTTTTGTAATGGTTTTTAAAGTAAAAGCTAATATGGGTGATGTATTCAGCATTGGCCTCAATGAAGTAAAGGCGATGGAAGTGGGCAGTCTTATCAATCCTGTAAAAATTACGAACAGTAAAATTACGGTATCCGATGTTTCGACACGATTCAAAGGAGTAGATCAAGATTTGTTGATCAAGACCTTTCCCAATCCTACGGCAGATCGGATCCAGCTAACTGCAGAGTCATCTTTTGAAGTATTAGAATTAATTGATTCCAAAGGATCTGTCCATCCATTGCATCTTGCCTCAAAATCGAGTTACACTATAGATTTACAATCCTATCCTTCGGGGATTTATTTTATCAAGGCCAAACAAGACCATAAAATCAGTGTACATAAATTTGTATTAAGTAAGTAGGGTTTATTTTTAATTATTAGAATTAAGTTGAGGGGTGTCATCACGGGATGGCACCCTTTTTTTTGTGTACTTGGCATGTATTTTATCTTCGAGATGAAAGAACACTAAAATTATTCCTATCTTATCAGCTGTTTTAGACCTATGCTGACAGTTTTATCTATCCTTTTAACTTTGTATGTTCTGATTTGCCTATGCATTTATTTTTTTCAACACTATTTTTTCTTTAGACCGGAGATTCTGCCCCATCATTTTTCTTACAAATTTCCTTTCCCATTTGAAGAGCTTGATTTCGATATGGAAGATGGGGGGCATATCAATGCCATTTATTTTAAAGTACCCAAGTCCAGAGGTATAGTCTTTTATTTGAAAGGGAATAGTAGAAGCATAAAGGGATGGGGGAAATTTGCCAAGGATTTTTTGAGCAATGGTTATGATTTTATAATGATGGATTACAGGGGTTTTGGAAAAAGTAAAGGCAAACGCAGTCAAACGGTACTATTCAATGATGCTCAATTTTTGTATCAATGGATTAAGGAATCCTATTCGGAAGACAAGATTATTCTCTATGGTAGGTCTTTGGGATCTGGAGTTGCTGCCCGAATTGCTTCGTGGAATCGACCTAGATTATTGATCTTGGATTCACCCTATTTTAGTTTTTACCACAACATTAAACGGTATGCATTTATCACTCCTTTGAAATGGATATTGCGATATGATATTCGGACAGATCAGTATTTGCAAACCGTGACGGCGCCTGTGCATATTTTGCATGGTGATCAGGATCGACTCATCCCGTATGCACAATCTATGCAATTAAAATCTTTATATCCAGATAAAATCTCTTTACATGGTATCGTTGGTGCCGGTCACAATAATTTGCCAGAGTATCCTGAATTTTATCAAAAATTGTATGAGATCTTATATGTCAAACCTGAAAATATATGGCCCTTGTAAGAAGAAGTTCTATAGATTTTACTCGAGTCTTTGATATCCTCGCATTTCAACGAGATAGATACCCTAACTCGAAGGCTTTAAATAAAAGGAGTGGAGAGCAATGGCAACCTTACTCGATTTATTCCTTACAAGATCAGATAGATCATGTATCCATTTGGTTTTTGCAGACAGGATTCAAAAAGGGAGATCACATAGTGTTTGTTCCCAGGTCGGGTAATGTGGATTGGATGATCTTGGATTTTGCTTGCCAACAAATAGGACTGGTCTCCATATTATTATATCCTACTTTAGACAAAAATGAAATTCAACGGATATTAATCGAAACCGAGCCTAAATGTTGTATTTGTACTGATTTTACTTTATATGAAATTTATCGTACTATAAAAAATGAAATGAATTTTTCATTTAAAGTTTATCATTTAGAATCACAACAGGAAAATTTTTTCTACCCGCTAGTACAACAAAATTTATTAGAAACCCAACTCAATACGCTTTATCATCTTGCACAAGAAGTTACAGCGTCTGATACCTTATGTATACTTTATACTTCAGGCAGTACCGGAGAATCCAAAGGAGTCATGCTGACTCATGCCAATGTCGTATTTAATATCAAAATGATTCTTTCCTTATTGCCACTCGAGGCGCATTATAGAGCCATCAGCTTTTTGCCTTTTGCTCATATTTTCGAGCGGGTGACTTGTTATGCTTACCTCGCCGGTGGATTATCTATATATTTTAGTGAAGATAAAAATAACTTCACTCGGGATTTTAAATCTGTAAAGCCACACTGTTGCACTGCAGTGCCGAGAGTACTGGAGAAAATGTATGAATTTGTCGAAAACAAAAGCGAGTCAGCTAGTACGATCAAAAAAAAGATTATTCAATGGGCCATGAGGATCGGAGAGCAGTATAGGCAAAATAATTCATCATCACTTAATTACCACATTAAACTATTTATCGCAAAACAATTGGTGTTGTCACGCTGGCGAAAAGCACTTGGCAACAATATTCAATTTATGGTAGTCGGTGCAGCAGCATTAAGACCTGAAATCGGAAGACTGTTTACTGCTGGCGGGATTAAAATCATAGAAGGCTATGGCATGACAGAGATGGCGCCATTGATAGCGATCAATCGATTAGAGCCTGGAATGCAGCGATGGGGTACGGTAGGCATAGTGATACCAGGAGTAGATCTACATCTGGAAAAATTGACAGATCGTGATGAAGGGGAAATCTGGGTCAAAGGACCTAACCTCATGCAAGGGTATTATAAAAAAGAGAGGCTTACAAAATCAGTGATTACAGAGGATGGGTGGTTTCAGACCGGTGATATAGGCAAGCTGATAGAAGGACGATTTCTTCAAATCACCGATCGGAAAAAAGATCTATTCAAAACTTCCAGCGGTATATATATCGCACCTATGCCGTTACAGGTTCATTTTACTCGTTCACCTTATATAGAACGATGTCTGATTATTGGTTTTCAAAAACCCTTCGTTACTGCACTTTTTGTCCCTAATTTTGAATTACTCGAAATCTGGTGTGAACAGCACGCCATCCATTATACCACTGCTGAGTATATGATACATAATATTAAAATAAAGGAATGGTATGATCAGGAAGTAAATAAACTCAATGAAGCCCTTCCTAGTCATGAGCGGGCACGCAAATACGTATTATGCCATCAGGATTGGACGATTGAAAATGGAGAGATGACTGCTACACTAAAACCCATCCGCTATGTATTGACGGAGCATTATCAAAAGGCGATCGAAGAGATGTATAAGTGAACAAATGTTGGCTGAAATGAATAGAACGAAAAATCCAGGAGCCGAGAATGGGAATTGAACCCACGGCCTGCTGATTACGAATCAGCTGCTCTACCCCTGAGCTATCTCGGCTATTGTAGGACAGTTTACGAAGATAATAAACTACCCCTTAGGGTGAGAGCGCATTGCTAAAGAATTTATATTTTTACCTCGTTATTAAACCATTTAATGGAAACGATGTCTATGTACTAAACTTAAAATCACCAAATATGAAAAACAAGATCTTATACCTGAGTGGCATACTCCTGATGTGCGGGCTAAGTATTGCCAATGGTCAACCTGATGAACCTACCGGCCTGCCTGGTGATCAATTTAGCCTCGAAGGCGCTCTAGAGCTCTTCAAAAAAGCAAGCTCTCCAGAAGATTTCGAAAAAATGCTGAATACGGAAGATAATCATGTCAACAATCTGGACCTCGATGGTGATGGGGATATAGATTATATCAAAGTGATTGATAATATGGATGGTGATGTACATGCCCTGGTGTTGCAGGTAACTGTTTCTTCAAGCGAAAATCAAGACATTGCCGTCATCGAAATAGAAAAAGATGGCGATGAATCAGCCCTGCTTCAAATCATAGGAGACGAAGAAATCTATGGAGAATCTATCATCATAGAGCCAAGCAATGAAGGTGATGATCATAAAAAGAAATCTAAAAACAAGGGCCCATATCTTAATGCATTTGATGATATCGTAGTGATCAATGTCTGGGGTTGGCCATCTATCCGCTATGTATATGCACCGGTATATAGACCTTGGATTTCACCCTGGAGATGGTCTCTCTATCCCACTTGGTGGAGGCCATGGAGGCCATTAGCTTGGTCAGTGTATCACCCATTCAGAGCGAGATACAGAGTAGGATATGTAGTCGCTCCATTACACAGGGTAGTAAGGGCACATAGAGTCTATACCCCGGTTCGAGTAAGTTCGGTAACAGTCAAAACCAGGCATTCCACTTCAATCAATAATTATAGAGTCAATCGTACTAAGACTACAGTCATAGCAAAACGAGGAGATAAACAAATAAAAGCCCAAAAAACCAAAACTTCTGTATCCGGAAGAAACGGTAATACCAAGGTAAAGGCTACAAAAACAAAGACCGCTGTCAGTCGCAAAAAAGACAAATAATCATAACTCTATATAATTATAACCAAATAACAAAGCCCCTTGATTTTTCAGTCAAGGAGCTTTGATTTAATGCACAATCTATATTTTATCAATTTGAGTAGTAAATACCTGGTCATTCATATAAACATCAAACAGATACTCTCCGGACTCCAGTGCCTTAATATTAAACCTTCTGGTGGCACTAACTTCATTTACAATATTCTCCGTATGAGCAATTTTGCCCGAGCTATGTCTAATGATGACCTTAGCCGGTAATCCCTGGGTCATCAAGTTCAGATCTAAGTAATCGTTGGTGATTTTGATTTGTGGTTTGTACGTAGTACTGACAGCATGTTTATTCAACATTCCATTTTGAACACTCATATGGTGAATGATACGCTTTTGATTATTCTCTAATTCCAGCACATAATCACCATCTGGTACATATTTAAGATTAAATTTCGTCGTCTTTTTGATGCTTTCCCACATTATTACGTGACCATCTGCTTGACGAATCAATACATCTAATTTAGGAGCCTTCCAGGGAACTTTTTCTATCACGATCCACTTGTTAGTAGCAGAAATGTGAATGGGTACATCAGTTGCAAATAACCCGGCACTAGCCGCGGTAAACAGAAACATTAAAACTAATTTTGTCATAATTTATGGGTTTAAAAAAGGTTATAAAAATTAAATTCAGTGCTACTCCATGATCTGTAAATATCAAATCATAGATGGTAAAATGAATACAAGTGATTTGGACATAAACCTCATTCGCGCCTAAGGCCGTCCGAATCAATATTCACAGTCAATAAATCTTAAAGGAGTCTTTGTACTATACTTCCAATTTCATAAAAAGTTACATTCAATCGGAAGTTTAATTAGAGGAAGCAGATTGTAATAATGAGACAATGATATAGGAAAGGTTGCATGCAAGTCAAGTGTTCCTGCCTAAAAGGAGATTAAAGTCGACGAAAGTTCCTTTAATTCTGATAAGTTTGATAACATTTTAATTAAATGGCTCATAGCCTGCAAGCTTAGTGCTGCATGGTCTATACGGAAATTATAACAGCGCGCTTATAATCACAATGATTAGAAGAATTAATATTTGTTTAAATTATAGGAATCACCTATGTAACCTTTATGTTAAATTCCGGTATTGATATCAAATCCGCTAAAACAAACCGTGTGGGGGTTACTGATGGACTACTAATGCAAAAAGTAAAAGAGGGAGATTTCGCTCAAGCTGCAATATTATTTCACAGACACCACTGTAAGATCTATCACTATCTCGGTAAAATGTCTGGTGATTATCATCTTGCTGAAGACCTTACACAGAATGTTTTCGAAAAACTGATCATGCATAGAAATAGTTTTGATGTCGATCGAAATTTTGAAGGGTGGATATACCGTATTGCGAGAAATGTTTTTTTGGATCATGTAGACCAACGAAAGAAAATGCCGATACAAAATATCGATCGATATATCTCGGAAATGCATGTAACTACAGAGCCGACTACTGACCATGATCAGGAAAATAAATTACATAAGGCCTTAGACGCTCTTTCCGTAGATGACAGAGAATTGCTGATATGGACTCGATTTAAGAAAATGAAATATCACGAAGTTGCAAAGCTTTTAGGCACTACCGAATCAAACATAAAAGTGAAAGTATTTAGAGCCATTGAAAAACTAAGAACCCTTTTTTTTCAATTAGAATCCAATTAATAATTAACATATGGAGCAAGAAAAATTAACAGAGCTGTTGATTCAATATATGGATAATCAACTTTCAATCGTAGCGCGGGATCGGGTAACTGCCTGGTTAGTTGAAGATGAAGAGATCAAGCTACAATATGATCAGCTTATGGACCTACATAAATCAATAGAAAATTCACCTAAAGAGGTTCCATCAGAGCGCATGACTGCAAGGTTTGATCGATGGTTAGACCTTCAACAATCAGATAAATCTCAGCAAGTAGTGGAGATAAGATCCTGGTATCGGGTCGCTGCAGGGCTTTTGATCCTATTGGTGGCCGGAGGAGCCCTCTTTACTATAAAAAGTATGTATCAACAGCAACAAGAACTGGCTCGCATAAAAGAAGAATTACAACGTACAAAACAATTAGTCATGAAGGATTTGGGTAATCAACAATCGGCCAGCCAGCGGATGAACGCCGTGTATACTTCTCAGGATATGGCATCTCCAGATGCCGACATCATAAATCTTTTAATCAAGACCATGAATGAAGACCCAAACTCTAATGTGCGCATGGCAGCTCTTGATGCGCTGAGTAAATATTATAAACAAACAGAAGTGCGTGCAGCGCTACTACAGTCTATGAAATTCCAAAAGGATCCTGTCGTTCAAATCGCTTTGATCCAGTTATTAGTGCAAATGAAAGAAAAAATAATCATTCAAGATCTCGAAACTATGACTCGACAAGCAGGACTCATGAAAGCCGTAAAAGATGAAGCATATCAAGGAATATTCAAGTTAACTTAATAGATATCCATTTTTAAAAAATCATTACAAACCAACAAAATTTAATTATTCATGAAAAATATAAGATTACTAACATTACTGGCATTGGCTCTTTCTGTGCATTTAGTAAACGGACAAGAATACAAAATAACCAAGAGCAGTGGCCGACTCGAAATACATATTGGAAGCGTAACAGTAGAAGGCACCTCTGGAAATGAAATCATATTTACTTCCAGGGACGGAGATCATGAAAAAGATGATCGAGCGAAAGGCTTGGTTGCCATCAATGGATCGGGCTTAGAAGATAATACGGGCCTCGGTATCAATGTCACCAATAAAGGAGATGCCGTAGTAGTGAGTCAATTGAAAAAGATGAAATCACCGGATATTAAAATCTTGGTACCCAAAGGTGTAATCATCGCCTATGAATATGTATCCCAATATGGATCTGAAGCTAAATTTAAAAATCTGGAAAATGAATTGGAGATCGCAACCACCTACAATGGTGTAGAGCTCGAAAACATTACCGGGCCTGTAACTGTAAAGACCATCTATAGTCCTATAGCTGCCACCTTTGCAAGCAATGTAAAAGGGCCGATATCACTGATCTCCATATATAGTGAAGTCGATGTGACTTTGCCAGCGACGCTCAAAGCTGATTTGTCCATGAAGACTTCCTATGGAGAGATGTTCGTGGCTCCTGAATTCAAGATCGAGATAGATCGTACCACCAATAAAGACGAAATGGTCAATATGTCTGCCAATAAAGTATTGGGCAAAATCAATGGTGGAGGCTTAAAGCTTGACCTAAGGTCAGATTATAGCAAAATCTATCTTAGAAAAAAATAAATCTTCAGGTTAATAAGAAATGATCTTTATATTTTTCATTGATAACTTTTTAAATTTAATGTCATGAAATTATTAATAACCTTACTTGGAATATGGGTGACGATAGGGTGTCTTGCTCAGTCGCCGATCCAAAAAATCATACCCATAGCCGGAGCTGAGAAAATAGAGATGCACTTCGATTATCCCAACCTTATTAGATTAAGTAGTTGGGACAAAAATGAAGTGTATATAACCGGCACGGTGAGTATCAATGGCGGTGAAAGTGATGATGCCTTTAAACTTACTGCTACCACCTCCGCTGGTTCTTTATTGATCAAAGGAGAAGTCCCAAACATAAAAGATTTACCTCAACGAATAACCGTAATACGGAATGGAGAAAAAATGGTATTCAAAAATAAAAGGGAGTTTGAAAACTATAAAAAAGAACATGATACTACCTTTGATATGACATCTTGGGGCCATGATGTAGAAATTGTGTTGGATATTAAAGTTCCGGTCCATCTCCCTACAAGGATCAAGTCAGTCCATGGTACCGTAGAGCTTAAAGACCTTCATCAGACGGCTCCACTGATCGCGCAGTCTATCTATGGAGGTATCGATGCAGCATTGAATACTTTAATCATTGGAGAATTATTTGCGACGACAGACTATGGGGAGATCTATTCAAATCTAGGTCTAAAATTTTCAGGTGAAGGTTTGAAGCAACGTGATTTTCATACCGAAATTATAGCTAAAGTAGGCAATGGACAAAAGTATAGTTTTGAGTCGAAATACGGTAATGTGTATTTGAGAAAGAAATGAGCTAGTATTATTTATTCGAAATATACTAGATGTTAAAGTTTGTAACTAAACTTCCCATTTCTAATGAATTATCTGGGATTATATATGACACAAGTATAAAGATTATCCATTTTTTAACGAATCATTAATGCATTGAATATAGTTGTTCACCCATAGTGGGGGTATACCACTAGTAGAATGATTTATTTTTGCAGGAGTCCTTTGCATTAGATGATAATCTATGATCATGTACAATATTTAGAAATTTAGAGTGAGTCTTTTCATATATCCAGCATGATTCTAAAGTGAAACATGCTGGATTTTATATCATATCAATGCAATGGTGTGATTACTCCAAATCAAGATCAGGATATTTTATCTTCAGCGCCTGTTTCGACTGTTCTAATCGGTCCAAAAATTTTTTATGAGCTTCTGTATCTGGATGCAGGGGCCGATGTGCTTTGGCTTTTTTAATTTGATCCAATTCATGCATTATGATAAGCGTATCTTTAGAACAATAAGTTTGTTTAAAAAGGTCCCAAATATAATCGATGGCTTGATTGCTTGGATGTACCATATCCTCTTTATAAAATCTATAATCTCTAAGATCATCCAGGAGAATTTCATATGCAGGGAAGTAATGTACTTGGTCAAAAGCTTCACACAATGCTTCAGCTGCCATTATCAGTCTAGCCTTGCTACGATTGTTATCTGTAAATCCTTCCTTGAGATACCGAACAGGGCTTATAGTGAGTATGATGTTTATCTTGGAGTTCCGATAGATACATGCCTCTATCCAAGTGGAACTTACTGCAACGATTTGTTCTACGGTCAGTAACTTACGTTCAAATGCTGTGGCAGGTAGTTTATGACAATTCGCCACTACAGTATTGGTATCGATATGTCGGTATACTATAGCCGAACCCCAGGTCATCAATAATGTGGTTGATTGCTCAAGCTGTAAAGTAGCAGCTGACATTCTGGTGTTCATCTGGTGAAGCGTCGTCTCTAGATTTGATGAAGAAAACATGCCATGATGATGCAATCCATGATACAAACCATTCCATGATAGAATATCATGTGCACTCCACAACCCACTATTCAAGACAGACTTCATTTGACGACCTATACTGATGGGGTTATAAACGATACCACATGGATTACAAAATGATTTAAAACCTATTTTTACAAATCGAGCATGCATGTGCTCGGCAAAGCATGACCCAATACTAAATAAGGATTGAGGATAATCTAATTTCAGAGGAGATGCAGTGATCTGAATAGGCGTACGAAAATGTTCCATGTAAAAATTAAGTTCGAAGGTAATACCGTCCTATGAATTATGATTGAATTACTCCGACTACTTATCTAATTTGAATGGAACCCCATACTTGCTTATTTTGTGCTTAACTTCATACTATGAGCCTTTGGAATAGACTATTTAACAAAAAAGATAATACGGAGAAGGCCCCTCAATTCCAGACTCATTTTGGTCGATTTACGGATGCTTATAAAACTGCAGATCAATACGCAGCTTGGGATCAGGCAGTAGCACATTTTGACAAAAGAGATTATAATAAAGCTCTGGATAGTTTTATTCTTTATATCCAAAACTCAGGCAAACCCAATATTCAGCGAGAACCTCAAAAGGAGAGTGGTTTTAAAATCTTGCAAGGATCAAAAACTATTGAAGTCAAAATAAAAAATGGACACCTTCAAGTATTTTCTGCAGTGGCTAAAGCAGAACAATTGCACATAGGATTTATGAGAAGACTACTGGACCTCAATTATGAACTAAAGTATGTGCGATATGGTTTATCTGATGATCAAGTCATTACTTTACTATTCGATACTACACTTGAAAATGCCTCACCATACAAGCTTTATTTTGGACTAAAAGAACTTGCTATTCATGCTGATAAACAAGATGATCTATTGGTGGATGAATTTGACTTTTTAAAACCTATTCAATCTGGCCAAGTAGAAATATTGACTTCCCAAGAACAAGTACATAAACTGGGGTTTATTAAAGAAAGTATTCATCGAGCTATTCATCTTCTGGATCATGGGAAACTCAAACTGGAACAATATCCGGCGGCAAATGGGTATATTTTGTTAGCGCTTTTATATAAATTAGATTATCTCATTCGACCGGAAGGTGCATTGATGGATAAGATAGAGCAAATTCATAAAACTTATTTTTCACAGGACAATAAAAACTTGCTTCAAAAGTTAAAAACAATCCGCCAGGATCTTTCAAAAATAGAACAACTTAAGCACGAAGATATTTTTAAAGACCTCTATACTTCTACGTTTACTTTTGGCATCACTTCTCCGGCCAATACTGCCATGATCTTCGAAGTATTGGACAGAGAATTTCAAAATATTCAATGGTATCTCGACAATCAACATTCTGAATATGTAATAGCCATCATCGAATATGCAGCAGGAATTTGCCTGTTCAATTATGCTGTACCTCTTCCTATCAAAGAGTTATTTACGATGATATACAGGGTCACAGAACCAACATACTTTGTACCGATATTCGGCTTTGATCATTTGGTGGATACCGATGGCCTTCCTGACAAAGCTGTGATCCGCAAAGCGCTTCAAGTTATTGAAAAAAAGTATCAAAAAGAGTACCCTCACCTGGTCTTAGATTCTCATGCACTTCGATATGATCAAATCAGCAGTTTTGCCCATAGCCTGATAAAAATGGTACGATTACTGCATCTGAACAAAACCTCATGAAAGGAATCATTGAAACCTATAAAGATTACGTAGTCCAAATAGCTACACCATATAGTACAGGCACTGGATTTTTATTGCCCAAGGAATCACTTATCATCACGAATGAACATGTCGTACGGGATAATTATGAAGTCGTGATAGAAGGCAAATTGATTCCTAAGCAAATTGCTAAGGTTGTATTTCTAGATCAAAAATATGATTTAGCCTTTATCAAAGCGCCATTTCAAGATCTTACTAATACAAGTATAGATATTGAAAGAATCCAAAAACTACGAGAAGGAGATCTAGTGATTGCAGTGGGCCATCCATTCGGTTTAAAATATACGGCTACACAGGGTATCGTGTCCAATACCATGCACATGCAGAATGATATCCAGTACATTCAACATGATGCAGCTCTCAATCCAGGCAACAGTGGTGGGCCCCTCATCAATGAAGCAGGTCATGTCGTAGGTGTCAATACTTTTATTCTTCAGAATGGAAATAGCATTGGTTTTTCTTTACCTGCCAATTACCTAGATGATACTTTGCAATCCTTTGTGCGCGGCAGAGGAGAGGAGGCGACCCGATGTGATTCGTGTTCCAATCTTGTATTTGGTATTGCAGATAAAGGGCATTATTGTGTACACTGCGGGGCCAAGATCAAATTTCCATCGGATTCCTCGCCCTATGAAGCAGTGGGCATCCCTCGTTCTATCGAGGACATTTTGATTCGATTGGGGTATTCTGTCAACCTTTGTAGACGAGGACCCAATAACTGGGAATTAATACATGGTAGTGCGACGATTGAGATAGCCTATCACGATCAAAGTGGACTTATTTTGTTTGACGCGACATTATGTTATTTACCCAAGACAAACATTAAAGACCTTTATGAATATCTTTTGCGTCAGAATTTTATCATGAAACAAAGAAGTCTCAGTCTACGAGGTAATGAAATCATACTATCTATGATCATGATAGATCGGCAGCTCGATGTACAACAAGGGTACATGCAAATATCAAGTCTGATGCAAGCTGCAGATTATTATGATGATCAATTGGTGAATAAGTACGGCGCAATATGGAAAGTAGATGATTAAGAGGTGATTGCCGTTGGCTTCAGCCGGCAAAAGGCAAAATTCTTCTCCTAATGACCAGTAAAAGTTCGAATCACTTGTTTTTCACTAGCAATCGTTTCAAAGAAAGGAGCTAAAAACTTTTTGATATTAGCTTTGGACTTGTCCGAAAGTCCCTCACAATCATCAACGACCTTTATTAAAGCATCTTTTTTTTCTAAAAAATATTGAGCGGTTTTTTTGGCATCTTCACTCACGACACCATGAGCCATATAATAACGTTCAAAAATAGATTTAATAGGCAAAGATTCATGAGGCACGGCATAGGGAGCGCCAACTAATCCAGAATAATCAAAATCATAAGCAATAGGGACTACTTTTGCAG